>JANMWF010000301.1:0-5146 GCA_031393845.1 Nitrosomonadales bacterium
CCAGCGCTGTGTGCCACATTGCTGAAACACACACCGGTGCATGAAAAAAAGCCTGGCACGGGGTTTTTTGGCTGGTTTAATCTTTTTTTCAGCAGAACGACCCAACGCTACAAATCTGGCGTAGGGCATGTTTTGAAAAAAACCTGGCTCTATCTTGTTATCTATGTCGTCATTCTGATTGCGGTGGGGGGACTATTTTCACGTTTGCCAACCAGCTTCCTGCCTGAGGAAGATCAAGGTTATTTTATTAGCGTGATCCAGTTGCCACCGGGTTCTACTCGAGAACGTACGCTCGAGGTTCTGACTCAAGTAGAGCAGTTTTATCTTAAACAACCCGAAGTTGAGCACGTTATCGGAGTGGCTGGCTTTTCATTTTTTGGCCGTGGCCAGAATGCTGCTATTGCTTTCGTTCGGCTTAAGAGCTGGGATGCGCGCCCTGCACCAGAAAACTCTGCTTCTTCTCTAGTCAAACGCGCCAATATGACATTGTTTCGCATCAAACAGGCCATGATTTTTTCCATTAACGTACCACCTATTCCAGAGTTAGCCGCTGTGGGCGGATTCGATTTTCGCTTGCAGGATCGTTCCGGTCAAGGACGTGAAAAACTACTTGAAGCGCGCAATATGGCATTGGGCATAGCCAGTCAAAATCCAGCATTAGTGGGCGTGCGGCCAGAGGGACAAGAAGCGGGGCCGCAATTGCGGCTGGATATTGACCGACTAAAAGCACGTGCATTAGGCATCGATTTGGCTGATTTGAATGAAACCCTGCAATCAGCACTAGGTGTTGCCTATATCAACGACTTCGTGCGTGAAGGGCGCATCCTGCGGGTCCAGATGCAAGCGGAGCCCAGCGTAGTAGCAACACCCGAAAAAATGTTGCGCTTGCCTGTGCGAAATGCTCAGGGCGCGATGGTGCCCTTGTCCGAATTTACCTCACCGCGCTGGGATGTCGGATCACCGAAGCTGGATCGTTACAACGGCCTGCCATCCATGAAAATTTCCGGTGGTCCCGCTCTTGGTCGGAGCAGCGGCGATGCAATTGCAGCGATGGAGCAAATGGCTAGCCAATTACCATCAGGTTTTGGTTTTGAATGGTCTGGAACCTCTTATGAGGAACGACTGTCTGGCAGCCAGGCAATATTACTCTTTGCCCTTTCGCTAGTTGCCGTATTTTTGTGCTTGGCAGCACTTTATGAGAGCTGGTCAATTCCAGTAGCGGTTCTGCTGGTAGTGCCCATCGGTATCCTTGGCGCATTACTAGCCATGACGTTGCGGGTCATGCCAAACGATGTTTATTTCAAGGTAGGACTGATAGTCATCATCGGTCTTTCGGCCAAAAATGCGATCTTGATTATTGAATTTGCGCGTGACCTGCAGGAGCGTGGCTACAGCCTGTTTGATGCGACGCTGGAAGCCTGCCGATTAAGATTCCGTCCCATATTAATGACATCGATCGCATTTATTTTAGGCGTGCTGCCCTTGGCTATTTCCACAGGTGCAGGGGCTAATGGTCGCCAAGCCATTGGCACTAGTGTCATGGGGGGAATGATAGCGGCAACGGTTTTGGCGGTATTTTTGGTGCCGGTATTTTTTGTGGTCGTTCGCCGCATCTTTCCCGGTCATCCTCGCCGACATCAAGAGAGCGATCATGCGTAAACCAAAAAATTGCGCACTCTATTGATATGAAACATTGCACAAATAACTATTTCACGAAAGCCAGAACATCGCTCGTGCTTTTGTTCAGTGGCTCGCTACTAGCGGCATGTGCCGCTGGACCGAACTACCAGCGCCCAGAAATGGATTTGCCAGGCCATTGGGTAACCAATCCAAGCGCTATTAGTCCTGCTGCAGAAAAGCCGGTAAATGCTGCTGGAGAACGCTGGTGGAGTCTGTATGCAGACCCAGTCCTCGAAAAAATCGAAGACGAGGCACTTGCTCATAATGTGGATGCCCAAATTGCCACTGCACGAATATTAGAAGCGCGTGCCCAACTCGGAATAACCGAATCAGATCAGTATCCAAAACTCAACGCCAATGGAGCTCAGTCACGCACCAAAAGAAGTATTAACCCCGGGCTTTTTATCCCTCCAGTACGAACCATAAACTTCTCGCACATCACCTTGGATGCCAGCTACGAGCTGGATCTATGGGGAAAATTCCGCCGCCTTAGCGAGGCCTCGCGAGCAGAGCTATTTGCGACACAATCTAACAGAGATGCTGTACGCTTATCACTGACGGCACAAGTGGCACAACAATATTTTTCTTTGCTGTCGGCTGACGCCCAAGAATCCGCTATACGCCGCGTGTTAGCCGGACGTCAGGAAAGGCTCGCGTTAGATAAAAAGCGTTACAAGGCAGGGGTCATTTCTGAATATGATCTGCTCCAATCTGAGGCTGATGCTGACACTGCACAATCGCAACTCATCTCCATTACTAAAGCTCGTGACCAACAAGAAGCAAGTCTCGCGCTGTTGCTGGGCCGCTCTCCGCGCAACGTGATGCATGGCAAACTGGAGCGCGGCAATCCCACTCTTGTTAACGTTTGGGTTCCCGATGGGTTACCGGCTGAATTGCTACTGCGCAGACCAGATTTACAAGAAGCAGAGCAAAAGTTAATGGCAATGAATGCACGTATCGGCGTAGCGCGCGCGCAGTTCTTCCCTTCAATTAGTTTGACCTCCTATCTAGGCAGTGAAAGTATTGCTCTTTCTAATCTTTTCACCGGACCGGCGGGCATTTTTCAGTTTGCCGCTGGTATTGGTCAGCCAATCTTTAATTCCGGCCGCATTAAATTTGGGGTACAGGTAGCAGAATATCGTCGCGATCAAGCGTTAACTCAATATAAGCAGGCAGTCGCCAGCGCTTTCGCCGATGTGCGCAACGCTTTGTTCGCACAAGAATCCGCGCGCCAGATACTAACCGCCGAAAGCTCCCGTAGCAGGGCGCTTTCGAAAGCTCATAAACAAGCGGAATTGCGATATCAAATAGGTATTTCCAGTCGCTTGGAATTATTGGATGTGGAACGGAATTACCTGCTAGCAGAACTGGCCCGCATAGATGCAGAGCGTGCCCAGCGCACAGCAGTTGCTGACTTGTTTAAGGCGCTGGCTGGAGGGTGGCAGCAACCCACCGTTAAGCCGACACAGCGACCATTACCGTCTTGAAATTGAGTATCATATGGATGCATCTTGAAATTAGTTATCTCTGCCCATTTTTACAGTAGGCATTTCATTGCTCATTACATTGAAATGCAAAAACTTGCAATTTCTTTTCATAAACATGACAATAAGCACGAATTATTCCCATTTGTATTTAAGGAGACGTCATGTTTCAAACACTGATGATTACCTTTCGAGAAGGCTTGGAAGCTTTTTTGATCATTGCAATTTCATTAATTTACTTAACACAAACTAACCGCCGCGAATTGATCCCTGCAGTGCATAGTGGCGTGGGCTTTGCGCTACTACTATCCGCATTGCTGGGGGTAGTACTGGCTCGCATCGGCGCTATTTCTCCATTTTGGATGGGGATAATGGCACTTGTAGCCGCCATATCAGTCATTTATTGCACAGTGCATATGAGCAAGATGGGTAAGTTTATGAAGAGAGAAATTACCGATGGCTTCAATAAAGCATCGGAACAATCTTCCGGCCGCGCCTGGATGATCGCATTCTTCTTTACCGCATTTATGGTGGGACGCGAGGGAGTCGAAACAGCAACGATGATTGCTTCGCTCGCGGCGCAAGCAGAAACGTCGCGCATGGCGATCGGAGCAGTGCTTGGCGTGTTACTGGCAAGCTTACTCGCTTGGGCTTGGGTAAAATTTGGCCGACGAATAAACTTACAGAAATTTTTTCAGTTTACCGCTGTCTTCATGACAATCTTTGCGTTGCAATTAATATTCTATGCGTTCCATGAATTTACCGAAGCTGGTGCATTACCTTTGGTCGATAACGCTTATTGGCATATAGCCACCGAGCCTTGGTCACCGGAAGGTGAGTATAGTCAATGGTTTTCGTACAGCTTTGGCATTTTACCGTTAGGCTGGTTAATCTATGCATACTTCTCCGATCGGAAAGCGAATGCCGCCAAACTAGCCTCTTAGCTTATCAAGCTCTCATTCAATATGCCCTTATATTCAATACAAGCAATGGCTTTCCAACCTCGAGCAATAGCAATTACACTATAAAAACGGCACATGAGCGCAATATCATTATTTTCTGCACCGCATCTTCCTGTGATGACTTGGCCGCAGGTCAAGCGCTTGGGACAGTTGATTTTTATCATCCTACTGCACTTCGGCTTTTTCTACGCATTGCTAAACGGCTGGTTCTACCAAACCGGGCAAGCATTGCCAAAAGCCGAACCAGAATTACCAAAAGAAATATTTGTCAGCTTAATCACTGTCAACCATACACCCGAACCATTGCCGCCAGAACCTCAACCAACACCACCAAAACCAATGCCGGTCATAAAGAAAACTGTCACTCCACCACCGGTAATTCCGGTTATTAACAAAATGCCGTCGGAACAAGCCATCACAACACCACCCGTTCCTCCGCAACCGCCTGTTCCACCTAAACCGGCCGTAGTGGCTCCGCCCTCTGAACCGGCACCGCCTGCCCCCCCGCCCCCGCCCTCTCAACCCAAGACTGTTTCAACCGGTGTGGAGTATCTTCACGCACCTGAACCGGAATATCCACCTCTCGCCAGACGCATGGGTGAAGAAGGGCGTGTTACGCTACGCGTATTGGTGAATGAAAATGGCCGACCGACCCGGGTCGACGTACAGAAAACATCGGGCTCGCCGCGACTCGACGAAGCAGCGCGGCAAGCAGTCCTGCGTGCAATGTTCAAGCCGCATATGGAAGATGGCAGAGCAACCACCGTTTATGCCATCGTGCCTATTACCTTTCATTTGGATAATTAGAGAAGGAATCATCATGCAAGCAAATCCTTATGGACTAGAAAGTTTATGGATTCAAGGTGATTTGATCACCAAGGGCGTTACCGTGCTACTTGTGATTATGTCGATCGCATCGTGGTTCGTGATTGTCACTAAAGCGCTGCAACTATTGAGCTATCGTCGTGCATCACATGCTGCCGGTCACGCATTCTGGGATACCACCAACTTGGCTGAAGG
>JANMWF010000305.1:0-7571 GCA_031393845.1 Nitrosomonadales bacterium
GAAAAATATCGCCGCCTTTTGCTTCCGCCGCCGCGCGTTGCGTCATTTCCTTGCAGCCGCCTCCAGAAGGCAGCAGGCCGACCCCCGTTTCTACCAGCCCGATATAACTTTCCAGCACAGCAACAATGCGCGTGCAATGAATCGAAATTTCACAGCCACCACCCAGCGCGAGGCCATCTACTGCCGCGACAGTAGGCACCTGCGCATATTTCAGGCGCTGCGACACCAACTGAAATTTGACGATTACGTCTTCTACACGAGGTACATTGCCGGTTGCCGCATTCACGATCTCACTTAGCCCACCGCCGCCCGCCACGGTATATTTGACGCGCTGTACCGCGCCTTTAAACTTGCTGAAAAAACCACCGGATTGTTCTTCGCCAACTTTCTGCACCCCTTGCATCATTTGCAGCAAATTAGCACCGGCAGAGAATGGGGGTTCGGTTTGCCAAATTATTAGTGCCAGCCAGTTTTCCTCGGCTTCGTCCAGCGCGCGCAGAATATCGTCCAGCAATTCGCTGCTGATAATATGCATCTTGGATTTAAAACTCAGGATAGCGATATCGTTGCCGCAGTGCCACATACGTACCGTTTCGGTCTCGAAAATCGTTTCGCCATATTGCGTTGCCTCGCCCGGCAATCGGTCTGGAAACTCTTGACGGCCATATACCGCTAGCGTCGAGCGTGCTTGATATTGATTGCTGCCCGGTGAGTATGAGCCCTGTGCACCATGCACCTCATTACGCGTTGCATCAGTCACCCAGTCTGGCAAGGGTGCTGACGACATTGTCCTACCCGCTGCGATATCCTCGTTAACCCAACCGACTACCTTTTGCCAGCCTGCCGTCTGCCAGATTTCGAACGGCCCACTGTCCCAACCGAAACCCCAGCGCACGGCAAAATCCAGATCGCGCGCATTGTTGGCGATGCCTTCCAGATGGTCCGCACAATAGTGAAATAAGTCACAAAACACCGCCCACAGGAATTGCGCTTGCGGACGCGTGCTGGCATGCAGGGCGGCAAGCTTTTTCGCCCAATCACGTTCGCGTAGTATGTCCTTCACCGCATCATCCAACTTGTCTTCCGACAAGCGATAAGTCTGCAAATCCAGATCGAAAACATGAATTTTATTACCGACTTTCTGATACACACCGCGCTTCGTTTTCTGCCCCAGCGCGCCCTCCGCTATCAGTTTGCTCAGCCAGTCCGGTAGTGCAAAATGTGTATGCCAGGGATCGGCTGCAAGATTATTGCGCATGGTGTCGACCACGTGTGCGAATACATCCAGCCCAACCACGTCCAGAGTGCGAAAAGTAGCGCTCTTGGGCCGCCCCAGATAGCGGCCGGTTAAAGCATCCACGGTATCGAAGTTCAGCCTCAGCCGGTGCGCATGATGCAGCGTGGCCAGCAGAGAAAATACACCGATGCGGTTGGCGATAAAATTGGGCGTGTCCTTGGCGCGCACCACGCCCTTGCCCAAAGTGGAGACCAGGAACTCTTCCAGTCTGTCCAGCAGCACAGCATCGGTGCCGGTGCAGGGAATCAACTCGACCAGATGCATGTAGCGCGGCGGGTTGAAGAAGTGAATTCCGCAGAATCGATGGCGCTGCGCTTCTGGAAACGCTTGAGCTAACTCGTTGATAGACAGCCCGGAAGTATTACTGGCGAAAATGCAGTCTGCGCCAAGATGGGGGGCGACCTTGCGGTAAAGATCTGACTTCCAGTCAATGCGCTCGGCAATCGCCTCAATCACCAGATCACAGCCACGCAGCAATTCGAGGTGCTGCTCGTAATTTGCAGGTTGAATATAGGTCAGCTTGACAGGTGATGCCAAGGGACTGGGTTCGAGTTTCCTCAAGCCTTCCAGCGCTTTGGTTACGTTGCCATTAGGATCACCCTCTTTAGCAGGCAACTCGAACAGCAGCGTTTCCACATTGGCGTTGACCAGATGCGCGGCAATCTGCGCGCCCATTACCCCTGCGCCCAATACCGCAACCTTACGTATAATAAAATTCTTAGGCATATCCCCATTTCCAAAAACAATAAAATAATGCACTCATTCGTCAGCTGGCACAATGCGCGGTCTGCGGTCTTCTCCCACCGCCACATAGGTCAACATGGCCTCGGTTACCTTGGCACAGATCGGCTTAACCGGATCGCGCTGCACATAAACCTCAACCTTGACAGTGATAGAGGTGCGCCCTACCTTCACAAGCTCAGCATAAAAACTCACCACATCGCCCATGAACAGCGGCTGCTTGAATACAAATGAATTCACAGCCACCGTCACCACACGTCCGCGCGCACGGGTGAGGGCGGGAATGCTTCCGGCGATATCGACTTGCGCCATCACCCAACCGCCAAACACATCACCAGTGTAATTACAGTCGGATGGCATAGCCACCATTCGCAGTGTAGGCTCACGTTGCGGCAAGAGGGTCAACGCTGATTCATCCATATTCAGTGTCCTTGATAAAGCTGTTCAATTTCTTTAGCAAAGCGCTCCACTACAGATCTACGTTTAACCTTCAGTGTGGGTGTCAACAGTCCGTCATCTATGCTCCACGGCTCGGACAGCAGTAATACTCGGCGAACCTTGGCATAACCCGGAAATTCCTTTATCTGGTAGGTGATGCGCTGCAACACTTGTTGCTCGAGACGGGAATGACGCAACGATTCCGACAGATCCGGACGTACCCCGGACTCTTGCGCAAAGGATGCCCAGCTAGCCGGATTCACTACTGCCAGCACAACCAGGTAGGGGCGCCCTTCGCCATGCACCATCACCAGATCGAATAATTGGTCGCGCAGAATCGCATGCTCCATGTCCGCCGGAGAAATTTTTTCACCGTTGGACATCACGATAATTTCCTTCAAATGCCCCGTGATGGTGATATGTCCTGACTCGCTAATGGAAGCAATATCGCCACTGTTCAGCCAGCCATCCGCATCAATCATGGCACGTGTTGCCTCAGCATTATTCCAGTAACCTAACATCACATTCTGCCCTCTCACCAGCAACACGCTCTGTTCATTGATGCGCACCTCCACACCCGGAAGAGGAAGACCGACACTGGATGGAAAATTGTTATTCAAGCGATTAGCGCAAACAACAGGGCTGGTTTCGGTCAGACCATAGCCTTGCAAAATAGGCAAGCCGAGCGCAATAAATACGCGTGAGATTTCCGGCTGCAAAGCCGCTCCCCCACACAAAGTAAGACGGAGCCGTCCACCTAGACGCGCCATTACCTTGCTCGCAACCAAGCGTTTAAGCAGCGGCCATAGCAATAAGGATGGATGCCAGCCAGCACGACCCTGTTCGTACTCAAAGAGGCGCCAACCTACATTGACCGCCAAAGTGAATAGCTTGCGCCGCAACGGCGACGCCTCTTCCAGTTTGGCGCGAATCGCCCCGTAGACGCGCTCGAAAATGCGAGGCACGGAAACCAAAATAGTTGGGCGAATGATTTGTAAATCCTCCGACAACAACTGAACAGAACGCGCATAGGCAACCGTGACGCCAGCCATCACGCAGATGTAATAACCCACCGTACGTTCGAAGGCGTGAGAAAGCGGCAAAAAAGATAGCATGGTATCCGTTCCGGCAACGGGGCAGGTCTGCAAGGCCGCATGGGCGTCAAACAAAATATTGCGGTGCGACAGCATCACTCCCTTGGGGCGACCCGTAGTACCCGAGGTGTACATAATCGTGGCCAGCGCATCGCGCTCGCGCCCGCGTTCCTCGACCAAAACCGCATGCGCGGGCAGCCACTCCTCCGCACATAGCAAGCGTGCTTCATCATGTCCGACTATCCTGTCCAGGCTGATCATGCGCTGCATGCATGGTAGCTGTGCGCACACGCTGCGCAACTCTTGCCATTGTTCTGAATTCCCGAACAGCAGCACCTTCACGCCCGCATCGTTGATGATATAGGCCACACTATCCTGCCTGTCCTCAGTGTATAGCGGCACCACAACAAGCCCGAGCGATAATGCCGCCTGGTCGAACAATACCCATTGTGGGCAGTTGCGCAACATGATGCCGACGCGGTCCCCCACTGCCAATCCCTCACGCATCAGCGCCGCCTGCCAGCGCGCCGTTTGATCGCGCGTCTGCGCCCATGTCATAGACAGCCATGCATTGTCGTTCGTATCGAAATAACGATAAGCAATAGCATCAGGCGTACATTTCACACGCTTGACAAACAACCCATGCAAGGTGACTGCTTGTTCCGGCGTGACAATGTGACCTTGGTTATCCGGCATGATTACCCCTCACTATCGATCAAATAATACTCGGCTCTGCCACCAGTTGTTCCGGTGCAAAATCATCCACCATGATGACCTTGCGTTGTAGCTCATAGTCACGCTCCAGCAACCGGGTTTCTTCGGCATTGATGAACCCTTTATGATGTGCTTCTGCAATGCGCATCAACTCATTCATAACCTTGAGCTGCCCGGCCTTGTGCGCCGCATTTACTCTTGCTTGCAAGGGTTCGCACTGCAACGTGCTGTGTAATGCAGCTTCCAGTGCACCGACCGCATCATTCTCGTCTTCGGGCAAATACATACCTGCAGTCAGGCGGTCACGCGCAGCGCCAGGTTGCTGCAAAAGCACTGACACTTGATGCCCCAGCTTATCCGACGGTGGTGTCAGATTTTTCCCTAGGGGGAAAATAAGCGCACGCAAAAGCAACGCGGAAAGACGACTAGGAAAGTTATGCAGCACGCCGTCAAACGCCATCTGAATCCTATACAGAGCATCCTGAATTGCCCAGTGCAGCAACGGCAGGTCTTCAGCGGGGCAGCCATCATCCTCGAAGCGTTTGAGCGTGGCCGAGCACAGGTACAGCTGGCTCAGCACATCGCCCAGCCGGGCAGAAATTTTCTCGCACCGTTTGAGATTCCCACCCAGCATCAACATGGACAAATCTGCTGCCAGCGCAAATGCCGCTGAATAACGCGTCAATTGCTGGTAATAACGCTGTGTTTTCTCGCCCGCCGGCACAGAAAGGCCACGCCCGCCAGTAAGACCAAACAAGCAAGCCCGTACCGCATTACTCAGGCTCAAACTAATGTGACCAAGCAGGGCGGCATCAAAATCTAGTAGCGCACGTTGCGTATCACTATCTTGCGCCGCCTGTATTTCCTTAAGCACATAGGGATGAGAACGGATCGCGCCCTGCCCAAAAATCAGCAGGCTACGTGTCAGGATATTTGCGCCTTCCACCGTAATGGCGATTGGATTCTGCTGATGGGAGCGCCCCAAGTAGTTGCTCGGCCCCAGGCAAATCCCTTTGCCGCCATGCACGTCCATCGCATCATTGACAATCGTGCGCGCGCGCTCGGTACAATGATACTTAACGATGGCGGAAATCACGGACGGCTTCTCGCCCATGTCCACCGCAGACGCCGTTAATGTGCGCGCCGCATCCATCATATAGGCATTACCGCCAATTCGCGCCAGCGCCTCTTCAACGCCTTCAAATTTACCAACGGGTAGCTTGAACTGCTTGCGCACTCGACAATATGCGCCACAAGTTCGCACTGCCAGTTTCACTCCGCCGGTGGCACAGGCCGGCAGCGAGATCGATCGCCCCGCTGCCAAACATTCCATCAGCATGCGCCAGCCCTGCCCAATACGATCCATTCCTCCAATAATATATTCCATCGGGATGAACACATCCTGGCCTGAAGTGGGACCATTCTGAAATGCCGAATTGAGTGGAAAATGGCGACGCCCGATCTGCACGCCGGGTGTGTCAGCAGGAATCAACACAAGGGTAATACCAAGCTTTGTCCGCTCGCCAAGCAGACCGTCTGGATCGTACAGCTTAAAAGCAAGGCCAATCAACGTCGCTACCGGTGCCAGTGTGATGTAACGTTTTTCCCACGTTACTCGCATGCCGAGCACATTTGATTGCCCGTTGAATTCGCCGTAGCACACGATGCCATAATCAGGAATCGATCCTGCATCGGAGCCGGCGGATGGCCCCGTCAATGCAAAGCAGGGCACCTCTTTGCCCTGTGCCAATCTGCGCAGATATTTTTCTTTATGCTCAGACGTGCCATAGCGCATGAGCAACTCTGCCGGACCCAATGAATTCGGTACCATCACGGTTACGGATGCAGTAATGCTGCGCGAAGCAAGCTTGGCCACCACGGCAGAATGCGCCAGAGCAGAAAATTCCAGCCCGCCGTATTCCTTGGGAATAATCATGCCGAAGAAACCGTTGTCTTTGATGTACCGCCATACCTGCGGCGGCAAATCCTGGCGCACATGAGTAATATCCCAGTCATCCAGCATGGCGCACAAAACTTCGGTTTCGTTATCGAGAAAGGATTGCTCCGCCTCACTGAGCGTCGGTTTGGGGTAATTCAACAACTTGCGCCAGTCAGGGTGGCCACTAAAGAGATCGCCATCCCACCAAACCGTGCCCGCATCGAGTGCCTCCTGCTCGGTTTGCGAAATATGTGGAAGTGTCTTGCGAAAAACTTTTAGAATTTGACTGCTCACCAACAGGCGACGCAAAAAAGGAACGCCCAGCACCGCAGCAACCACGGCCAGCACAATAATGGCAACTTGAAACAGATCAGCAGAAAGTTTGGTTTGGATAGCGATGATGAAAACAAAGACTGCCATCGCCAACAGCCACCCCCAGATGGAGGATCGAAAGAACGCCAACAAAATCATTACGGTCAGCATCACTAGCAAAATCAATATTACCATTTACCGTCCTTCCTTGTTCTCAGTGCAACCTCTATATATCCTGAAAATGGATATCTCCTTGACGCACGTAACATTACATTTCAACGTTTTAACAAACCAATTACCGTTCGCTGTGAGCTCGTCGAACCGCTGGTTCCGCGTCAGTACTGGCCTTCGACAAGCTTAGGCCGAACGGCGACTTGTCATTTTTGGTGAATCGATCTGTTACGTGCGTGAAGTGGATACCCATTATCCTGAATTTCCCATTACGGCAAAGGAACAGCCGTATTTTTAGAAGATCCTCTATATCTGAATGTGCGGAACTTTAACGTCAGTACGCCTTGCTGACAATGCTTAACTTATTGCATGCGCTCTACCACCTCTTTTTTAAGCTCAACCGAGATAAAATGGCAGACTCAACTCTGAAGTGCAACTTTTGTAAGTGAATTTAGGTGGCGAGCTGCGTTAATATCGGAGCCACTTAAGCGACCAAGTAAAAGGAGCACAGATGAAGCAATATAAGGACACCTCTAAAAATCCAATTTTCGTCACAATACGGCGTTACTCGAAAAAAATTATCGCTTACATATCAACTATATGCCGCGCTCAAATTTTTTACTCGTGCCTTGTCTTGCCTAGAAACTTGAATTTTTAGAGACGCCCATAAGCAACTCACCAGCGAGCTACGATATCAGATTTACGGACTGAAACAAGCTGGTTTGAATCAAACAGAAATTGCCAAAAAAATGGGTGTAGACAAGGGCACGATAGTTCTTGCGAAGCTGGTGGTGAACTTGTGTCGTGGTTGCCGAGGTTCCTGGTTCAAGATTTGCATCGTCATCCTAAGGCCAGCAATATTAAC
>JANMWF010000002.1:0-7801 GCA_031393845.1 Nitrosomonadales bacterium
GGATGTCATTACCGCCGGAAATAACATCAAACACGGTCTTATCGCTCTCCAGCGCATCGCGCGATTGGTCCACATGCGATATTTTTACTGTTGATCCAATTTTAATTTCGCCAAAATCCGGGATTTCTTTCCCAGTCAGCATGCGGAATAGCGTCGATTTACCCGCACCGTTGGGTCCAATAATACCAACGATAGCGCCGGGCGGAATCTTGAGGCTGAGATTGTCAATCAGCAGCCGGTCGCCATACGCTTTAGAAACATTGTTAAACTCTATAACTTCATTGCCCAGCCTGTCTGCCACAGGAATAAAGATTTCCTGGGTCTCATTGCGCTTCTGATATTCCTGCGAATTTAATTCTTCAAAGCGGGCGATACGCGCTTTTGATTTTGCTTGCCGTCCCTTTGGATTCTGGCGCACCCATTCCAGCTCCTTGCTCAGTGCCTTTTGGCGCGCGGATTCAGAGGACTCTTCTTGCTTGAGCCTAGCTCCTTTCTGTTCCAGCCAACTTGAATAGTTTCCCTTCCATGGAATGCCGTGGCCACGATCGAGTTCTAAAATCCACTCGGCGGCATTGTCAAGAAAGTAGCGATCATGTGTTACCGCCACCACGGTGCCAGGAAAGCGCAAAAGAAATTGCTCCAGCCATTCGACCGACTCGGCATCCAAATGGTTGGTCGGCTCATCCAGTAGCAACATGTCTGGCTTGGACAGCAGCAACTTGCACAACGCAACGCGACGCTTTTCGCCACCGGAGAGGTTCTTGATAACGGCATCCCACTCGGGCAGACGTAATGCATCGGCAGCAATTTCCATTTGTTGATCTGCATTCCCGTCACTAGCAGCGATGATGGCTTCGAGTCGCGCCTGCTCGGCGGCTAGCGCATCAAAGTCGGCATCAGGATCAGCATAAGCGGCATACACATCATCCAATTTTTTCTGCGCACTGAACACCTCGCCCAGTCCTTCCTGCACTGCTTCACGCACGGTCTGCTCAGGATTAAGTTGTGGCTCTTGCGGCAGATAGCCGATATTCAAGTTCGGCATCGGAATGGCTTCGCCTTCGAAATCCTTGTCCACCCCAGCCATGATCTTCAGCACGGTAGATTTGCCCGAGCCATTCAGTCCAAGCAGGCCGATCTTGGCACCAGGGAAGAAGCTGAGGGAAATATCCTTAAGAATTTGGCGTTTGGGCGGAACGATCTTGCCCACGCGGTTCATGGTAAAAACGTATTGGGCCATAGTGTCTGTTTTGTATCGAATTATTGATTAGGTGTGTAAGCTTACCCCAAGGCACAAAATTTTGGGAGTGTGTAATGCGACGAAAAGGTAAAGACAAATATTTGGATTAGCTCTCAGGCTCTTACCACATTGGACATGGGTGGGTTTTGCCAGCCGATTCATTTGATAGTATGATAATAAATTATAAGTGGCTCAATAGCCGTATTAAGTATCGCTAGGATAAGACGCATAGGGATAAAGCAGAAATGCGCGTTTTATAAAATATATAAGTGTTCTGAATGGCTCGGTAACACCATTTTGGTGATGTGCAGCAGGCTGTTCGGCAACTTTAAAGAATTGGCGGGCCTCCCCGCATTGCAAGGTGGTGAACCTGGTCAGGTCCGGAAGGAAGCAGCCATACCATTACTGCAAGTGCCGGGGGCAAGGCTCGCCTCCTTATTCGAAACTGGAGTGGCAATGAAAAAGATCTGTGTACTGATCGGCGCGATATTGTTAAATGGGAATGTGTGGGCCATAGATGGTGTTTCCGCTGAGATTGGCAGTGGCGATAAAACTAATATGGCGCGTATTGGCGCCCAATGGGATTGGCAAAAGAAGTGGTTTACCGATGGCAACTGGTTGGTGACTGGTTATTGGGAAGCTTCAGCGGGACGTTGGAACGGCCAAAATAGTCCGGGCAATAATCACAATATTACTGATGTCGGTTTTACTCCAGTATTTCGCTTGCAACAGAAAAATCTTTCCGGCTTGGCGCCATATCTGGAAGCAGGGATTGGAGTTCATCTGATTTCAGATATTCATATCAATGCCGACCGTAGATTTAGTACTGCTTTTCAATTCGGCGATCATCTTGGCACAGGCCTGCGTTTCGGAGATCGGAAGCAGTTTGATCTGGGCTATCGCTTTCAGCATCTATCTAATGGTTCAATTAAGCATCCAAACCCAGGCATTAATTTTAGCCAAATCCGCCTTGCCTACCATTTTTGAGGCAGCGTAAATTTTGTCAGCAACTTCCGTTCTAGCGCGTAAATGGCGGCCTAAGGTCTTCTCGCAATTGGCGGGGCAGAAGCATGTCGTGCAGGCATTGAGCAATGCGCTGACACAAAACCGTTTACATCACGCCTATTTGTTCACTGGCACGCGTGGCGTGGGCAAAACCACCATCGCGCGCATTTTTGCAAAATCCTTGAATTGTGTCAGCGGCATTACCGCTACACCGTGTGGAATTTGCAGCGCTTGCACGGAAATAGACAGTGGGCGTTTTGTTGATCTCATTGAATTGGATGCGGCGTCTAATACAGGCATTGATAATATGCGCGAAGTACTGGATAACGCGCAATATCTGCCCACATTGGGACGTTACAAAGTTTATCTGATTGACGAAGTACATATGCTTTCCAAGGCGGCTTTCAACTCGATGTTAAAAACATTGGAAGAGCCGCCCGCACACGTCAAATTTATTCTTGCCACAACTGACCCGCAAAAAATCCCTGTCACTGTTCTATCGCGCTGTTTGCAGTTCAATCTGAAACAGTTGCCGCCCGCGTTAATCGTCACACACTTGGAGTATGTGCTGGGGCAAGAAGACATTACGTTTGAAATTGCTGCGTTGTCATTGCTGGCCCGTGCGGCGCAGGGCAGTATGCGCGATGCGCTAAGCTTGCTCGATCAAGCCATTGCCTATTCCGATTCCAGAATCGATGAAGCGACGGTCCGTAATATGTTAGGCGCGATTGACCAGAGTTATCTGTATGACGTGCTGCAAACTTTGCTGGCGCGGGACGGAGTCGGTTTGCTGCGTATTGCTGACGATATGCAAAGCCGCAGCTTGGCATTTGATGTTGCCTTGCAAGACTTGGCGACTATGTTGCACCGGGTTGCTCTGGCGCAGACGGTGCCGCAAGCCATCGCAGAAGATGAGCCGGAGCGAACGCGTTTACTGGAACTGGCGCAGAGTTTTAGCGCGGAGGAAATTCAGTTGTATTATCAGATTGCCATACACGGGCGTAATGAAATTGACCTTGCGCCTGATGAATATGCTGGTTTCACCATGACGTTGTTGCGCATGTTGGCATTTAGGCCAGCTGGCACCAAGGCAGCGTTGGAACAGCGCACAGCTGAAGTGGCAGCGCCGCCGATAGTTCACGCTACCGCGATACCTGCGCCAGAGCCAAAGCAGCAACTTCAACAGCAACCTATTCAGACTATTTCGCCACCAGTCAACCCGGTAGAAACTGTTTCCCTAACTCTTGATTGGAGCACATTATTGGCACAACTGAATGTGCAAGGCATGGCGCGCGAATTGGCGAAACATTGCACACTGGAAAATTTTGTTGATGGGCGGTTAACTTTAATTTTAGCGCCGCAGCACAAACATTTGTTGACCAATAAAATGGCCCAGGAAAAATTGCAGGCCGCTCTTGCCGACTATTTCGTCCGGCCAGTGCGATTGTCAGTTACGTTAGGTGTGAACAACGTGGCCACTCCAGCTGCAGCCGAGCAGCACGTAAAACAGACACGTCAGCAACAAGCGGTTGAGGCCATCACGCAAGATCCATTCGTGCTTGAAGCACAGACCCAATTGGGCGCGCAGATACTTGAAGAAACGATTAAATCAATACACTAAGTTAAGGAGGGTTGCACATGATGAAGGGCGGATTGGCCGGGATGATGAAACAAGCCCAGCAGATGCAACAGAACATGAAAAAGGCGCAGGACGAGCTCGCTACAGTCGAAGTAGAAGGTCAAGCCGGTTCCGGCATGGTAAAAGTAGTTATGACCTGTGCGCATGATGTGCGTCGCGTGATGTTGGATAACAGCCTGTTATCCGACGATAAGGAAATGCTTGAAGATTTGATCGTGGCGGCAATGAATGATGCGATGAAACAGGTTGCTGCAGTGACCCAACAAAAAATGGGTGGTTTCACAGCGGGCATGAGTCTCCCGCCCGGCATGAGTTTGTCGTTCTGAATACCCTAATGTGGTTAGTACCTGGATGAACACGCTTTCCAGTCTGGATGAAATGATAGCCGCCTTGCGCTGTCTGCCCGGTGTTGGACCAAAATCTGCGCAGCGTATGGCATACCACTTGTTGCAACGCGACAAGCCAGGCGCATTGCGGCTGGCACGAGCGTTGGGACATGCGGTGGAAAGCATCCATCATTGTGCCAAGTGTAATAATTTTTCCGAAGAAGAAATTTGCGCGTTATGCCGTTCGTCCAAGCGTGATGCTAGCCTGCTGTGTGTGGTGGAGATGCCAGCAGACTTGCTCATGATGGAACAGGCGCAGTGCTATCGCGGTATGTATTTTGTGCTGATGGGACGGCTTTCTCCACTGGATGGCATCGGCCCGCGTGAATTGCACCTTGAACGGCTGGTTAGGCGGGCACAGGAAAATACATGCGAAGTGATACTCGCCACTAATTTTACCGTCGAAGGTGATGCCACTGCACACTACATTACTATCTTGCTATGTGCGCAGGGCATCAAAGTGTCGCGCATCGCGCGTGGGCTGCCAGTGGGTGGCGAACTGGAACATGTGGATAGCGGTACGCTGGCACAAGCCGTGCTGGAAAGGCGAGAGGTTACGGGATGAACGAACAGGTAAAGCAACCAGAACCACAAGGCGAGCGCTTGCAGAAAGTATTGGCGCAGGTCGGCTTGGGTTCCCGTCGTACAATGGAAGAATGGATTTCCGCTGGACGCATAACGGTGAACGGAGAAGTGGCGACCCTTGGTATGCGTGTAACCGAGGACGATGTGGTACGTGCCGATAAGCGCATTGTTCACATCAAAACAAATAATAGTAGTTTGCCGCGTGTATTGCTGTATCACAAGCAGGAAGGCGAAATTGTTAGTCGTGATGATCCGGAAAAGCGTGCAAACGTATTCGACAAATTACCTAAGTTGCGAGGCATGAAATGGATTGCCATTGGGCGGCTCGATTTTAATACCAGTGGGCTGTTGATTTTTACTACCTCTGGTGATCTGGCTAACCGACTAATGCACCCACGCTTTGAAGTGGAACGCGAATACGCTGTGCGCGTGCAGGGCAGCATGACTGATGAGCAGATGGAGCAGATGGTGAAGGAAGGAATCACCTTGGAGGATGGCCCGGTGAAATTCGAGAGGCTTACCGACGAAGGAGGGGAGGGCTACAACCACTGGTATCGCCTGATGTTGAAGGAAGGGCGCAATCGAATTGTGCGTCGTACCTTCGAGGCATTAGGTTTGCCCATTAGCCGTTTAATACGTGTGCGCTTCGGCATCGTTAATCTACCGCCTCGCTTGAAGCGAGGCACGTTGGCAGAGCTTGGTTCAGGAGAGGTGGGCCAAATTCTGGACTGGGTGGGCATGGAATCAAAACCTGTCACGGAGAAAGCCGCTGAATTAACTGGGAGCAAGGCTGCAAAATTTGACAATGGAATTACGGATGCTGGACATAAAAACAGAAAAACAGGCACTGGCACGAGTGCCGCTCCACATGGCAAGACAGACGGACGCCGCAGCACAACCCAGTTTAAAAATAAAGTGCGCCCCTGAAATAGACGCCAAGCTCTGACTATTCATTTCAGATATTTAAAGTTGCCAGGAAGTAACCATGCAACGGCAATTTAATCTTCAACCTTCCATTTATTTTACGATCGCATTAGTTGCTTCGCATGGCGTTGCGCTCGCGGTTCTGGCGCCATTGGCTTTGCCATTATGGGCGCGGATACTGATGGCCTTGCTTGTGATAATCAGCCTGCTGTATCACGTATGGCACGATGCCTGGTTGTTAGCGCTATCCTCCAACAAAACGCTATTGCTAGATGGAGACATGGTCCTGTTGGTTGCGCGCAATGGGGATCAAGTGACTGCGCGGGTATTGGCCGACAGTCTGGTTACTCCATATATCACAGTACTGAATGTGTTACCGCAAGGGTCGCACTTGGCGCGTAGCGTCATTATTCTGCCGGACAGCCTGGATGCTGAATCTTTCCGTCAGCTTCGAGTGTGGCTCAGGTGGGGAAATTAGCGTTTAACTCATCATATTTACAAGTTTACCGAATTCTCTGAATTTCCGCAGCGCTTCTCGATACACAGATCCTGCTTGATCCTTTTGATAAACAGTACCACTCGCCAGCGACGCTTCAATCGAGGATGCAACTCGACTTCTGTGAGGTCAAATTTAAATTCGTGTATTTAGTTGTAAGAAAGTCTGGCTTGCTCCGACCAACGATTCAGGAGACAGAATCTCCCAATTTATCCACCAACAAAAGGAGTTTTACTATGAACAACCGTCAAATCTTATCAGCAGCAATCGGTAGTCTGTTAGCACTTGGACTGGTCAGCAATGCCAGTGCTGCAGGCAAAAAAAATGATATGGAGCAATGTTTTGGTATCGCCAAGGCAGGCAAGAATGATTGCTCCAGCAACAAGAGCGCGCATTCCTGTGCGGGCCAAGCCACTAAAAATAATGATGCTCAGGACTTTGTCGCCGTACCTAAAGGCACGTGTGACAAGATAGCTGGTGGCACTCTGAAAACCATGTAATGGGAAAGCCCGCAAGCGATTCTTTGCCGTGCACCGCCGGTATCGGGTTGCGGGCACCTCACTATTGTGAGGTGCTGGATAAACTGCCCAAGCTCAACTGGGTGGAAGTGCATAACGAGAATTTTTTCGGAGGGGGTGCGTCCCTGCATACCTTGCTTAAAGTGCGCGAGCATTATCCCGTCAGCCTGCATGGCGTTGGGATGGGGCTGGCTTCGACTGCGCCGCTGGATCAGGCGCATTTATCTGCTTTGTATCGTCTTTGTGATGCGGTGCAACCCGCCGCCGTGTCGGAACATTTGTGCTGGAATTCTGTGACAGACGTAACTATCAACGGCCCCATGGTCATCAACGACTTGCTTCCATTTCCCTATACCCAAGAGGCTCTTTTCCGTGTGGCAAGACGCGTTGATCAGGTGCAGGAAAAGCTTGCTCGCCGACTGCTGGTGGAAAACCTATCCAGTTACTTGTCTTTCACGAGCAGTGAAATGAGCGAGGGTGAATTTCTGTCTGAATTATCACATCGAACTGGCTGTGCCATCCTGTTCGATGTCAACAATCTGTATGTAAATGCGCGAAACCTGGGTGTGGATGCCAAGGCTTTCATAAAGGAACTTCCGGCTGAAGCGGTGGAGGAATACCACCTCGCAGGACACAGCATAAGGGACGGCTGCCTGGTAGATACTCATAGCACTCAGGTATGTGCCGAGGTGTGGGAGTTGTATGACTTTGCCTTGCAACAAATCGGGCCTCGCCCAACGCTGATCGAATGGGATAGCGATATACCCGCGTTGGCAGTATTGAAGGGTGAAGCGGAAAAAGCGCAGCAACGGCTGGAGGATTGCCATGCTTGTGTTAAATGATGACCTGTCCGATTTTGCCAGCTCCATCGTGCGTGGCGAGGAGCCGACGTCGCGGGTCGACACGAGTTACCAGAATTATTCTGTCGCCATCGCCATTGAAGTTTATCGCAACAACTATCGCGGCAATCTGCATGACACACTTGCAGGCGCATATCCGGTCATCGAG
>JANMWF010000018.1:0-1714 GCA_031393845.1 Nitrosomonadales bacterium
CCAAATAAGGGTTGGCTTGCCCCAAGGCATGATAGCGATAACTGGTCCAGCGGTAATGGGCAGGATCGTCCACCATGGCGGCACGCACCGGATTGAGCTCGATGTAACGCTGACAACTGAGCAAATAGGTCTCGGTCTGGATCAGGGAAGATTTGTAGCGGCTGTCCCACAGAGTACCAGTGCGGCGGTAGGTGGTGTTGATGTATTGCACGTAACGTCGTCCCAGGGCAATGATGAGCCGTGGAATCGATTCCGCATGGACAGGCGTAACAAGCAGGTGTACATGGTTGGTCATGAGGGCGTAGGCGTGTAGCGCACACTGTTCTTTTTTTAGAGCTTCGCCCAGCCAGTAGAGATACGCTTGGTAATCTTCTTCACCAAAGAAGCAAGGTTGGCGATTGTGGCCACGTTGCACGATGTGCAGTGGTAAGCCATCAAGATGGATGCGTGGGCGACGGGGCATATGTGAACTTTAGCAGAAATATTTGAGCCTGTCCCCTTTAATTGTCCCCTTTAATTCTCGCATTTATTCAGTGCATTTTATTTCAAAAAATCGCTTATAGCGGCTCAGGCGCAGGATCGGCGAGTTGCTGCAATAGCAAAGATTGCGCGCATTTCGGTATAGAACGGCGTGGGGCCTTCGCTCGATAATGGCCATTCGAATCCATATCCCAAGCTTGAAAGTTGTCCTGCAGATAAACTTTCAGTCCTTCATCGATCACGCGTTTTTTCAGCTTCTTGTCGAGCACGGGAAAACACACTTCTATACGACGAAAGAAATTGCGATCCATCCAATCGGCACTGCTCAGATACACGTTATGCGCCAGGTTATTGCGAAAATAGAATATGCGTGTGTGTTCCAAAAAACGGCCAATTATCGAGCGCACACGGATATTCTCTGATAGTCCCGGCACTCCCGGACGCAGCGCGCATACCCCGCGTACAATAAGATCCACTTTTACCCCGGCCTGCGATGCTTCGTACAGCGCCCTGATGATTGCAGGTTCAAGTAACGCGTTCATTTTGGCGATAATATGCGCGCGCTTGCCCGCCTTGGCGAGTTTGGTCTCATTCTGAATAGCGCGCAGAATCTGACTGTGCAACGAGAAAGGCGATTGCCACAAATAATTTAATTTTCCCGCTTTGCCCAGACCGGTCAGTTGTGTAAACACTTCATTTACGTCTGCACACATTTGCTCATTGCTCGTGAACAAGCCGAAGTCCGTATAAAGCCGTGCAGTGCGCGGATGGTAATTGCCTGTGCCCAGGTGGACATAACGGCGCAGCTTGCCATCCTCGCGCCTGACCACCATTAACATCTTGGCATGTGTCTTGTGTCCAACAACGCCATAAACCACATGTGCCCCCACTTCTTCCAAACGGCTTGCCCAGTTGATGTTGGCTTCCTCATCAAAACGCGCCAGTAGCTCAACGACTACAGTTACTTCTTTACCATGTTTGGCAGCGGTGACGAGTGCTTCCATTAATTCTGAATCCACACCGGTGCGGTACACCGTCTGTTTGATAGCAACCACACTTGGATCGGCGGCGGCCTGCTGGATAAGGTCGATGACATGTTTGAACGACTGGAAAGGGTGATGCAACAGTACATCGTCCTTGCGGATAACTTTGAACATATCCGCCCCCTTCTTTCGCAAGTCGCTGGGGATGCCAGGCGTAAAAACAGGGAATTTCAGGTCATCACGCGCTACCT
>JANMWF010000047.1:0-9037 GCA_031393845.1 Nitrosomonadales bacterium
CAACAAGGTGTCGAGTTGTTTATTCTGTTTTGCGCTCACTGGCACGATCGCAGAGAATTCACGCTCTTTGGCTATCTCCTGAATAAAAGGAAGTAATTCTGATTTATTCTCCATGTTGTCTACCTTGTTGATAACAAGCAGCACCGGCATATTTTTTGGCAGCAAATTCATTACTTGACGATCACGCTCGTCAAAATTCCGAGCTTCAATCACGAACAGCACTACACTCACGTTACGCAAGCTGCTAGTCACCACACGATTTAAACCGCGATTCAGCGTATTAAGATGCTTTGTCTGGAATCCCGGAGTGTCTACGAATACAAATTGCGCGTTTTCTTCAGTCAGTATTCCGGTAATACGATGGCGAGTGGTCTGTGCCTTGCGCGAGGTGATGCTTATTTTTTGGCCGACCAGATGATTAAGCAAAGTGGATTTGCCCACATTCGGGCGGCCAACAATGGCGATAAAACCGCTGTGGAAATTACTTGAATTCATGACTGGCTCTCAATTTTCCGGTAAGCGGCTTCTGCTGCTACCTGCTCTGCGGTGCGGCGGCTACTGCCCTCACCACGCGTAAATAATTTCAATTGTTCGATCTGACATTCAACTTGAAATAGCTGTGCGTGTGCCTCGCCCTGAGTGGCAATTACGGTATATTTTGGTAAAGCCAGGCGCTTGCCTTGCAAATATTCCTGCAACAAGGTTTTGTAATCCTTACCCAACGTCTGCGCGTCTGCTTGCGCGATAAAGGGCACATACAGCCGGAGCACAACTTGCTCTGCTGCGGCAAAACCAGCATCCAGAAATACTGCGCCGAACAATGCTTCCATGGTATCAGCAAGGATTGACGGGCGACGAAAGCCGGCACTTTTGCGCTCTCCTTCGCCCAACAATAATAATTCACCCAAACGTAATTGCTGAGCTAAAACGAACAAGGTTTGCTGATTGACCAGATTGGAACGTAGACGAGATAAATCACCTTCCGGCAATTCGGGATAGATGTCATATAGATGTTTGGCTACGACGCAATTGAGTATGCTATCCCCCAGGAATTCCAAACGCTCGTTGTGTGCCGCACTATAACTGCGATGCGTCAGGGCACGCTGTAATAATTGCGATTGCGTGAAAACATGGCCAATCTGATTGCACAGCTCATCACGATTCATCGGCTATTTTTTAACACTACTTGGATTAAATTCAAGTAATAAGCTAGCATTGCCGACCAGTGGTATTTTAACTTGATAGCTAATGCTCAGCGATAGACCGCGTGCATCCTTGACTATCTCAATGTCATTTGCCGTGACGACATTGATATTATTCATCATGGCACGTTTACTGAACGACTCGCGAATATCCTTGGATTGAGCCCCTTGCATTTCAGCATCATTCACGATGGTGGAGAGTATGCTTTTAATTTCAGCATCTTGAATATACGCCGGAATAATCTTCATGCCGCCAATCGCTGCTAGGATTAATATTGCTGACCATATTAAAAGACCAAACAAACTTACGCCCCGCTGCCTGTTTGCTATTGTTTTAATCATATTCCTCCTTCGTTTGCAACTTCAATCAATGGATAAGCCTATACGTTTCAAATCACCAAAATTCATCCAGATCATAAATGCTTTACCTACTATCATATTATCCGGTACGAAACCCCAGTAACGACTATCTCGGCTGTTATCACGATTATCGCCAAGCATAAAATAATGCCCAGCTGGAACTTTACAGCGCACCTCCTTGTCGCTGTATGCGCAATTCTCCCGGTGTGGAAATTCCGCCACAGCACCGAGATGTATGCTGGGAACTTCTGGATTTACCAGCATTGAATGAACATGCCCAGTCAAATTTTCTCTATAACGTTCGGTATGCACAAAGTTCAGTGCAGTTTCCACATAGTTATAGTCACCGTCAGGCTGTTGCTCTTGCAGCACATCGTTCACAAATACTTTCTTATTGCGATATACAATTTGATCGCCAGGCAATCCGACCACCCGCTTAATATAATCTAGCGATGGATTTTCCGGATAGTGGAATACCATCACATCGCCTCGGCTGGGGGAATTTATTTCTACCAGTTTCTTGCTGATGATGGGCAAACGAAAGCCATAAGTAAACTTGTTAACCAAGATAAAATCGCCTACCTGTAAAGTAGGGATCATCGACCCAGACGGTATTTTGAACGGCTCAACTAAAAATGAGCGCAACAAGAATACCGTCAGGATAACAGGGAAAAAACTCTTGGAATATTCCACCCACCAAGGTTCTTTTGTGGACGCCATGCGTTTCGATTGCAGCACAAAGCGATCCAGTAACCACACGCTGCCGGTGATCAGCAGCAGTACAAACATAATTAAAGCAAAGTCCATCTCGATTCCCGTCTTTACGTTATTTATCGCCTACCTGCAGAATAGCTAAAAAAGCCTCTTGTGGAATTTCAACGTTACCTACTTGCTTCATGCGTTTCTTGCCCGCCTTCTGTTTTTCCAGCAATTTACGCTTGCGTGAGATGTCGCCACCATAGCATTTGGCTAATACATTTTTTCGTAGAGCTTTGACATTTTCACGCGAGATTATGTTTGAACCGACAGCAGCCTGGATCGCCACATCGAACATCTGACGTGGAATCAACTCGCGCATCTTGGCCGCCACTTCACGACCGCGGAACTGGCTGTTGCTGCGGTGCAGGATAATCGCCAGCGCATCTACCTTTTCGCCGTTAATCAGTATATCAACCTTGACCACATCTGCCGGACGGTATTCCTTAAACTCATAATCCATTGAGGCATAGCCACGCGAAATCGACTTCAGTCTGTCAAAGAAATCGAGTACGATTTCCGCCATAGGTATCTCATACACCAGCAATACTTGCTTGCCGTGATAGCTCATGTCGAGCTGTACGCCGCGTTTTTGCGTACACAATGTAATTACCGCACCAACATACTCCTGCGGCATATACAAGTTGACTTTCACGATGGGTTCACGGATTTCCTCGATCTTGGACGGGTCTGGCATTTTGGATGGATTGTCCACGACCAGCACCGTCCCGTCGTGCTGCACCACCTCGTAAATAACGGTAGGTGCAGTGGTGATCAAATCCATATCGAACTCGCGCTCCAGTCGCTCCTGCACAATTTCCATATGCAGCAATCCCAGGAATCCGCAGCGAAAACCGAAACCCAATGCCTGCGATACTTCGGGTTCATACTGCAATGAAGCATCATTAAGCTTGAGCTTTTCCAGCGAATCACGCAGCGATTCATACTGATTTGATTCGACTGGAAACAATCCAGCAAATACTTGTGGCTGCACCTCCTTGAAACCCGGCAAGGCTGTGACTGCGGGTCTGTTTGCCAGCGTGATGGTGTCGCCAACCTTGGCCGCTTTTAGCTCCTTGATGCCCGCAATGACAAAACCGACCTGGCCGGCAGACAATACTTCACGCGGTTGCGATTTCGGCGTAAACACACCGATATGCTCAGTCAAGTGCTGCGAGCCGGTAGCCATCAACAAAATTTTATCCTTGGGTTTTAAAGTGCCGTTAAAAACCCGCACCAGCATTACTACGCCAACATAATTATCGAACCACGCATCTATAATCAGAGCGCATAGTGGCGCAGTAGGATCGCCTGTAGGCGCCGGCACTTTAACAATTAAAGTTTCCAGCACGTCCTGCACACCCTCACCTGTCTTGGCCGAGCAGCGTACTGCGTCATGCGCGTCGATACCAATTACTTCCTCGATTTCTTCAATGGCGTTTTCCGGGTTAGCAGACGGCAAGTCAATCTTGTTCAACACTGGCACTACTTCCACCCCCAACTCAAGAGCGGTGTAGCAGTTGGCGACCGTCTGCGCTTCCACTCCTTGAGATGCATCAACGACTAAAAGCGCGCCTTCGCAGGCAGACAGAGAGCGTGATACCTCATAAGAAAAATCCACGTGTCCCGGCGTATCAATCAGATTAAGATTGTATATCTGGCCATCACGCGCCTTGTATTGCAGCGCAGCTGTCTGAGCTTTGATGGTTATGCCGCGTTCGCGTTCCAGGTCCATGGAATCGAGCACCTGCGCTTCCATTTCGCGGTCAGAAAGTCCTCCGCACAACTGAATAATTCGATCGGCCAAAGTAGACTTGCCGTGATCGATGTGGGCGATAATAGAAAAATTACGAATGTGTTGCATTATTTTTTACAATCTCGGATTATTTGATTTGATGCTACATGTGCTACAACATGCATATGTTTCTTAAAAATTTATCTTGTCAGCGAGCATCACTCGCATCTCGTAATAATTAGCCTAGCTGACACACATGATGATAATTATACCTTGAAGACATACCATCCTGCGGAAAACACTAGCTAATCACGCTTCAGCACAATGATTCAGTGCTACTGAAAATAGCATTATCGATTCGGCCATTTATATTGTTTCAAGCAGCATGTTTTACGCGGGGATTTTGAAAGTAAGAAGCAATGCGTCTTGGGTTGCTCTACAGCATCGTTATGTGATTGTTGGCAGTGGCACGCATTCTCCCGGGTAACGCACCTGCACTTTTGTCCGATAGCCTACTTCAGGTTTGAATTCAACCTCAGCTTTCATAATGGGCTCTTGCGGTGTAAATCCCCGACGTTTGAGATAATGCCCACCGTGCGTAGCGGCATGGAAATATGGCACACCAGCTTGATTAACTGACTTACCACAGCACAACTCTACAAATAAAAATCCATTTTAATGGCAGGATTGGCTGGATCTATAAAGTCAACTGAAAATAGTAAATATGAAAGACGTGAACCGCAGAGTTTAGAGCGTAATCTCGAGAAATGAGGTATGAGTATTAATTCAGAAATGATGAGATTGCGTGCCCCGGATTTGTGGGGGCACGCTTGATTGTGCTAATTACTTCTTCTTAGCTTTTACGCCAGCAACTGCGTCTTTCAACTTGCTGCCGACTTTAAATTTCGCAACTTTTTTGGCCGGTATTTTCAGCTCTTTTCCGGTAGCTGGGTTCCGACCTATCCGAGCAGCACGCTGTTCGACAGCAAAGGTGCCAAAGCCAATCAGCTGTACGTTATCGCCTTTTACCAATGATGCTTGTACAGCAGCCATCAGCGCATTCAGTGTTTCCTCGACACTTACCTTGGAATTCTTTGTGGACTTAGCTACAACATCAATCAACTCAGCTTTATTCATAATATGACCCCCTTTAGTTGAAAAAACACAGTACTGTATCAAGCCATTGCGTCAATGGCAATCACAGCTTCACAAATTAATAAGATATCCATCAAGAAAAATTACAACCTCATATGGCTCCCATCCACGGCACTGTATCAAGCCATCGCGTTAATGGCAATCACAGTTTCATAAATTAATTAATATATCCATAAGTAAAATTTACAACCTCAATCTCATATCCAGTGAAAAAATCAAACAAATACCTCTCCCTTGTCACCGACATAAACACCACAAGCGTTATAAGTGGCGCTTTCGTAACATAATAAATTCAGCCGATGTCAAATCAAAATTCACCATGCCTATTTCTAGAATTACCCGCAACCGATCAATTGCAAAACAAATACCACAAAGCCTAGCGCTACGACCCAAATACTTATTAGGTTTTCTTATGCCATGACCAGCACGGGCACGCTGCGTATGTTGCCATTTTGAAGACGATCAAGGGCCTCGTTGGCCTGCTCCAGCCGAAAGGTTTCTACTGTTGTCCTGATGCCTGCCTTGGGGGCGATCTTAAGGAATTCTTCGCCATCACGGCGAGTGAGATTGGCAATGGGTCGAATAGTGCGCTCCCCCACAGGATGGAATAGGGGAATCCGGGCACATCGCTCATGTGAATGTCGGCACAAACAACAGTTTCGTCTTTGGCGGTGTGACGAAGCGCTTCCGGCACCAGCGCGCCGACGGACGCGAACAGGATGGCGGCATCCATCTCGTCGGGTGGCGCTGCTGTGGAATCACCTGCTCATGTTGAGCCAAGCTTTTTGGCGAAGCGCTGCCCAGCCAAGTCGCCCAGCTTGGTGAAAGCAAAGACCGTACGCCCTTGCCAACGGGTCAGCTGGACAATTATGTGGGCTGCGGCATCGAAACCATAAATGCCGATCCGCTTTGCATCGCCGGCGGTAACCAGTGCGCGATACCCAATCAACCCTGCGCAAAGCAGAGGGGCGGCTTCAGCATCGGTATACCCTTCCGGCAGGAGAAAGCAATAGTGCTGGTCAGCCACGGTGTATTCCGCATAGCCTCCGTTCAGCGTGTAGCCAGTGAAACGCGCGTTATCGCACAAATTTTCGCGTCCGCTGATGCAATAGCGGCAGTGCCCGCAGGTGTGGCCAAGCCGCGGCACGCCCAGTCTTTGTCCGATGGCAAACCGCTCGATCCGCTCACCCTTGGCGACCACGATGCCTACGATTTCATGGCCGGGTATAAGTGGCAGCTTTGGCCCGGATAGTTCGCCGTCCTGTATGTGCAGGTCAGTGCGGCACACGCCGCAAGCGCTGACCTTGAGCAGAACATCGCCAGCACTGCATTCAGGCTGCGGCAACTTGACTTGTTGTAGAGGCGATCCAGGTGCTTCCAGAACCATTGCACGCATGGTGTACCTCTATCGTTATCAGATAAGTGAAGATTACTATAAGCAGCTATCCATAAATATTAAGTTATGTTCGGTATCGCACTGACCGACTTTAGTATTGATTTTATTATGCGCCACATCATCGAAATGTTTGATTCTTGGTGATTGGACTTGTCCGAATTGCTTTATCTGGCAAAGCAAACCAGTCTGCAAGCCCGTCAGCGATGGAATGGAACTGCAGTAATTAAAAGTAATTTATCTCACTATTAATGGAGAAATATTATGTTAAATATTATTCCGCGTTCCTCCCGGTTAAGCAGTATTGCTCGCATCGATCTGTTTGCAAATGTTGATGAATGGTTCAAAAGGTTCAGGATGCGTCCGCTTTCCATGGAAACGGAGACCCCTTCCCTGATCAAGATTGATTTATCCGAAAAGGACACGACCTACACTGTGCGTGCGGAAATCCCTGGGATGAAGAAAGAGGATGTCAAGGTGCAAGTGGATGGCAATCGTCTTTCCATCAGTGCCGAAACCAAGCAGGAAAAAGAAGAAAAGGAAGACGAAAGGGTTATTTGCCGCGAGCGCTATCAAGGATCGAGCTATCGAATTTACTCTGGGCAGCGATGTGGACGAGAGCAAATCTCAGGCCAAATTTGAAAATGGCGTGCTGGAATTAACACTGCCGAAGAAAAACGGAAACACTGCCAAGTAGCTCGAAATTAAATAACTGGGCCAGTCTTCTTTTTTAGAGAGAGAAATCGCATTCGAGCCTTTACCCTGTTTGTAAAGACTCAATTCATAAAGCACCTGTATTCTTTTAAATAAATTGCAAAGGCCAACAACAAGGTTCTGTTTGGCACGGTGCTGTACGGCGGATGCGTCAGCCAAACCATAAAATCATGAGTGAGAAGCCATTCTCCATTCAGTAAAGTCAACATAGTCGTGGCAGTGGTAGAAGTCTGACCTAGGGCTGCACACCATCTGGAGATATTCATGTCGGCAAAGCAAATCCAGTTTCACAATTCTGCCCGTGCCAAAATTGTCGAAGGCGTGAATATTTATCGAATGTGGTCAAGATGACCCTCGGCCCCACCAAGGTTACTCGTTCTGCCTTGCAGAATGCCGCTTCGATAGCCGGCCTTATTCTCACCGCTGACGCCATGATCGTGGAATTGCCTGAAAAGAAACAGATAATACCCGGCGAGACGGGCGGAATGGAAATGTAGCAAAAACCGACTAACCCGACAAATTCTGTTAACTGTTACTAAAGGATACTTACCATGGGAACTCAAAGCACTCCCCCCAATTTCCGCCAAATTTCTCGGCACGACAGTCTTTTCAAGGAACGCGTGCACGATGCCTACAAATCCAAGAGCAAGCCGCTGGAGCCGTCCGTCTGTTCGCAGTGTGGCGCAGTATTTCATGAAGGGCGCTGGCAGTGGCTGCAAGCACCGGCAAATGCACATAGTCTGCAATGCCCGGCCTGCCATCGCATCCACGACCATTATCCCGCCGGTTTTCTTACCATGAAGGGTGAGTTCTTCTGCGCCCATCGCGAGGAAATCATGCACCTGGTGCACAACCATGAACAACACGAAAAGAAGGAACACCCGCTCCAACGCATCATGGCTGAGGAAGAAGAAATGGGTACGACATTAGTGACCACCACCGACATCCATCTGGCCAGGGGCATAGGTGAGGCGTTGCATCATGCCTACCAGGGCGAGCTGGATTTTCACTACAACCCGGAACAAAATCTGTTGCGCGTGAGTTGGACACATTAACCTGAGCGCCCCGTAAACCATGCAACTTGGCTCCGAGGTGTTTGTAAACAAGGAGGCTGTCATGCCTATTAAAGATATTTGCAATCGCGAAGCCGTCGTTTTGCAGCGGGATGATACCGTTCTGGAAGCGGCCAAGCTCATGCGTCAGCATCGTGTCAGGAATGTGCAAGTCATCGAAAATCGCGACGGAGAGATGGTCGCGGTGGGGATCATCACCGACCACGATCTCGTGGTGGAGATTATGGCTCCGGAACTCGATTATATGGTCATCACGGTGGGCGATATCATCGACCTGCATGCGGTTTAGCGTCAGCAATGTTTATTGCTGACGATGATGGTGTTTGTTGATGACGATGATGCCAATTATCATCGTCATCAAATCAATAATATTCCTCAAAAAGCAAGATGTAGTGGTCAAATAATTTCGGACACAACGATAGGTTTTTTTACTGCCCTGTTCCGCTCAAAGACGGAGGGCGACAGATTGCCCAATGCTGAGTGTATGCGACCACAATTATAGAATCCTACGATGTATGCGGTGATATCGGTTTTAGCTTCCGTTTGATTGGCATATTCGCGCTGCCAAACACGCTCCATTTTGAGGTTCAGAAAGAAACGTTCCGCCACTGCATTGTCCCAACAGTTGCCTTTACGGCTCATGCTGCAG
>JANMWF010000052.1:0-7890 GCA_031393845.1 Nitrosomonadales bacterium
TGGCCTCTGTGACCCAGCCACCACGCGATATGTTATCGAACACGCCAAGCCTGCAATTGACTGGCTAATTGCGCAAGGTGTGCCGTTCACACGTGATGCGAATACCGATACCGGCTATCACCTGACACGCGAAGGCGGCCACAGCCACCGACGTATCATCCACGCTGCCGATGCCACTGGCCATGCCGTGCAGGAAACTCTTGCCTCAAAAGTTCTGGCACATCCCAATATTACGCTGTTGGAACATTACATCGCCATCGATCTGATTACTGGCCATAAACTCGGCCACACTAACAATCATTGCTATGGCGCTTACGCACTCAACAGCTTGAGCGGCGAAGTCAGCACCATCGCGGCTCATAACACAATTCTAGCCACCGGCGGTGCTGGCAAGGTATATCTTTACACCACCAATCCAGACACCGCCACTGGCGATGGCGTTGCCATGGGTTGGCGTGCCGGTTGCCGGGTGGCCAACATGGAATTCATTCAATTTCATCCGACCTGTTTATATCACCCGCACGCCAAATCTTTCCTTATTTCTGAGGCGGTTCGTGGCGAGGGTGGCATCCTGAAACTACCCGACGGCACACGATTCATGCCTGCTCATGATGAGCGAGCTGAACTCGCGCCGCGTGACATCGTCGCGCGTGCCATCGATTTCGAAATGAAAAAGCGTGGTTTAGATTGCGTGTATCTTGATATATCACATCGGTCAGTAGAATTTCTGCAAGCGCATTTTCCTACTATCTATGCACGCTGCCTGTCGCTGGGTATCGATATCGCGCACCAGCCCATACCAGTGGTACCGGCTGCTCACTATACCTGCGGTGGCATCATTACTGATCTGCATGGACGCACCGATCTCGCCCACCTCTATGCCGTGGGCGAAACCGCTCACACCGGCCTGCACGGGGCCAACCGCCTGGCAAGCAATTCGCTGCTGGAATGCATGGTGTTTGCCGAAGCTGCTGCGCGCGACATACTGGCCACGCCGCAAAGTCAGTTCATCCCACTGCCGCAGTGGGATGAGAGCCGGGTGACCGATGCAGACGAAGAAATTATCATCTCGCACAACTGGGCGGAATTGCGCCAATTCATGTGGGACTATGTCGGAATTGTGCGCACCACCAAAAGACTGCGACGCGCACAACACCGCATCCAATTATTGCATGAGGAAATCAACGAGTATTACGCCAATTTTCATGTGACAGCTGATTTGCTGGAGTTACGCAATCTGGTGTTAACGGCCGATCTCATCGTGCAAAGTGCATTGTCTCGGCACGAAAGCCGCGGATTACACTACAGCAAAGATTACCCCGATACGCTACCACTGGCCGCACCGACCGTTCTCACTCCACCTGCATAAGAGCGACTCTAAAAGTTACTTGGGTTGAGCTTCAACAGCAGCGACATAGCCAACTTTGACAATGCGCAAGTTAGCTCCCCACACATACGCATATGCGGGGCTGTGTGGCTCAGGGCGAACGGATTTTTAGCTGGCTACGGCCCTGATACTGTTGCTTCATGGCTACGTTCAGCAGCAAGCAACATATACATACCCGGCACAACGAACAGGGTAAACAATGTGCCTATCGATAAGCCGCTGGCGATCACCAAGCCCATATTAAAGCGGCTCACTGCACCAGCACCGCTGGCTGTGATAAGCGGCAAAACACCCAGTACCATGGCGGCAGTTGTCATCAGGATCGGGCGAAGACGTAAACCAGCAGCCTTCTCTATGGCATCACGTTTGCTCAATCCCATTTGTTGCAAATTATTGGCGAACTCCACAATCAAAATACCATGTTTTGAGATAAGAGCAATGAGAGTTACCAAGCCAACTTCAGTGTAAATATTGAGCTTGGCGTGCCCAATACCAAGATTGATAAAAATCAATGCTCCTGCAATAGACATGGGCACCGACACTAAAATAATAACAGGGTCGCGGAAGCTCTCAAATTGAGCCGCAAGTGCCAGATAAATAATAACAATAGCAAAGAAAAAAGTAAGCAACAGTCCGCCAGATTCTTGTACAAACTGTCGCGAGGGTCCTGAATAGTCATAACTGTATCCAGCGGGTAAGGTTTTCTGCGCTAAAGTTTTAAGTCTTTCCAGTGCCTGACCTTGCGATATAGTAGGAAAGGCCACCCCCTGTATGGTCGCCATATTTTGTTGCTGAAAGTGATTGATGGTTTCCGGTTCAGTACTGGTTTGCAGATGAGCCACTGTGGATAGCGGCACCATCTGTCCGCTTGCAGTACGCAAATAATAGTGTTTGAGCTGATCTGTATTAAGGCGGAAACGCTGTGCTACCTGAGGAATTACTTTATAAGACCGACCCTCAAGCTCGAAATAGTTCACATATCCACCGCCTAACATAGCAGACAGGCCAGAGCCTATGTCTTGCATATTTAGCCCGAGCTGTGACGCCATATTGCGATCAATTACTACCGTAGTTTGTGGTAGATCAATGCGCAAATCTGACTGTACGAAAATAAACTCGCCCGTTTTCTCAGCTTCTTGCAAGAACTTTTGGGATACGTCAAAGAGCTTGGCAAAAGGTTCCATTGTAGTAATCACAAATTGTATTGGCAAGCCGCGTGCACCGGGCAACGGAGGTGGCTGGAAAAGAGCATTTTGCGTGCCTGCAATTTTTCCCAATTCCTTTTGCACTTCGGGTTGTAGCTGAATGGAGGTTTTAGCACGCTCATCCCATGGCTTGAGTACCATGCCGGTGATAACCTGTGTCGGCATATTTAGCTGGAAAATATGATCTGTTTCCGGGTGAGCTTTAAAAACTTTCTGAATCTGTTCACCAAATATTTCTCGTTGCTTTAGTGTCGCATCTGGTGCATTAAAAGAGGCTGCAATCAGCACGCCTTGGTCTTCCTGCGGTGCGAGTTCAGACATCGAGGTGGTGTACAGGAAATAAATCCCGCCCATCACTACCAACGCGAATATAGCTATTACATTTACGAAGGCAAGTGTGCCGCGCAGAGTTTTTTCATAACGGATGTGTAAGCGTTCAAATTGTTTATCCAACCATATTTCCAAATGATCTTGCCAGTTACCGCCCTCGCGCTTAGGCGAGCGCAGAAGACGCGAACACATCATCGGTGAAAGTGTCAGCGCTATTACAGCTGACATAGTCACAGCGCCCACTAGAGTAAAAGAAAATTCGGTAAACAGGGCACCAGTGAGGCCACTCATAAAGCCTATCGGCACATATACAGCAACAAGCACGATGGTCATCGCAATAATAGGATTAGCCAGTTCACGCGCCGCTTTTATAGCTGAGTCAAAGGGTGATAGTCCTTCTTCCAGATGACGATTTACGTTTTCCACTACGATGATGGCATCGTCTACCACTAGCCCGATGGCAAGTACGAGAGCTAAGAGTGTGAGCAGGTTGATGGAATAACCCAAGGCCAGCATTACTGAGAAAGTGCCTATAAGTGAAAGTGGTATCGCAATCACCGGAATCAGCACCGAGCGCAGCGAGCCCAAGAAAACAAATACCACTGCAGTGACAATGAGGACTGCTTCCACAAGAGTTTTAACGACCTCGTTAATTGACGAATTGACGAATTTGGTCGAGTCATAAACGATATTGCTATTCAAACCCAGCGGTAGCTGTGCCTGAATTTCAGGCATAACTTTGCGTACTCGAGCGATTACATCCAACAGATTTGCACCTGGGGCAACCTGAATGCCCGCATACACCGCTTTTTTACCGTCAAAGGACACGCTGCTGTCGTAGTCATCGGCACCCAAAGTAACATTCGCTACGTCTGCCAAGCGCACGACTGAATTGCCTTGCTGCTTGACGATCATTTGCTTGAATTCATCTACTGAATGCAGTGCAGTAGATGCATTCAGGTTGATCTGCACCATTTGCCCCTTGGATTGGCCGCTGGATGAGAGAAAGTTGTTTGCGGCCAAAAGACCATGCACATCGGCAGCGGTGAGACCAACAGCGGCGAGCTTTTGTGGGTCTAGCCATGCCCGCAGAGCGAAATTTTTTGCACCCAGTAATTCGGCAACTTGCACACCTTCAATCGCTTGTAGCTTGGGTTGTACGGAACGCACGAGATAATCAGTGACCTGGTTAGGTTTGAGAACATCGCTGTAAAAACCGATGTACATCGCATCGATGGTCTGTCCGATGCTGACAGAAAGTGTGGGTTTTTGCGCCTGTGGCGGCAATTGATTAAGAACTGCATTAACCTTGGTATTAATCTCGGTTAAGGCCTTGCTTGGGTCATAATTTAATCGAAGATTGGCATTGATAGTGCTCACTCCCTGGGTGCTGCTGGAGGTCATATAATCAATACCATTGGCCTGAGCTACGGCATTTTCCAGAGGAGTGGTAATAAAGCTAGTTACCAGATTGGCATCGGCGCCTGGATAAGAGGTGTTGATCGTAACTACGGCGTTTTGGGTGTAAGGATATTGCAGTACCGGCAATGAGGTAAGCGAGCGCAAGCCCAGAACCAGTATTACCAAGCTAATAACGATTGCCAGGACCGGGCGTTCGACGAAAATGTCAGTAAATTTTCTCATCGCAGCGCCAGCAGTGTTGTTCATTCGTCTTTCACCTCAGGATTGGGATTGTTAGACGGTTGCACGCTATTATTTATAAATACCGGGGTGCCATTGCGTAGCTTGAGTTGACCTGAAGTGACCACAACCTCATTTACTTGCAGACCGCTAAGCACTGCCACCTGATCGCCGCGTGTAAGACCGGTAGTAACAAAACGCTGCTCAACCACCAACTTAGGATTGCCATCGGCTCCCTTTCCTTCACTTTTCACTATGAACACGGTGCTGCCATAAGGGTTATACGCAATGGCTGAATTTGGCAGGGTGACGTACTGTTTTTCATCCCCTCTCTTTACCCGCGCCGTAGCAAATAATCCGGGTAGCAATTCACCATTAGGATTGGCAATGCTTGCTCGTACTTTGAGATTACGTGTGGATATATCCACCTGCGCTTCAATCGCGGAAATGGTACCCGTGAAAGCTTTGTTCGGAAACGCATTGGTTTGCACAGTGACGCTCTCGCCGACATGAATCAAGTCAATCTGGGCCTGTGGTACCGTAAAATCCAGATACATGGGGTCGAGTTTTTGCAGATTTACAAGCGCAGTGCCTGGGGCCAGATATTGACCAAGATCTACTTGGCGTATACCTAGCTGGCCAGAAAAGGGAGCACGGATACTTTTCTGTGCAATGATTGCTTCTTGCATCGTTACTTGAGCCAAGGCACTTTTTAAATTGGCTGCCGAAATATCTACTGCAGCTTGGCTGACTGCCTGCATCTTGAGTTGAGCAAGGTCGCGGTCGAAGGTCTGTTTGGCGAGCCGGACGGCAACCCTGAGCTGTTCGAGCTGAGCTTTAAGCGGCGCGGCATTCAGTTCTAATATCAACTGACCCGTTTTCACCATTGCTCCAGAATCAAAGTGTATGGCTGTGACTATGCCGCTGACCTCGGCTGCCAGGCTGGTGCCATTAGAAGCACGCAGATTGCCTACCGCTTCGACTGAAGGTTGCCAAGTGGAGGTTTTCGCCACGGTGGTAGATACACTTTGCGGTGGGTTAGCTTGTCCTTTGATAGCCTGTTGTATCATTTTGTTGCGGAATTGTTGGAAAGCATAAATCCCGCCAAATACTATTGCAGCTATGAGCAGCATGATGATCATGCGCTTGGTCGTTCCTTTAGTCATAAAAATACTCCATGCTCAATTGTTATTTAAAAGATGCCGCACAAAACCTTTGTGCTCGGCATTCTACGCTGCTAATTGAGTATGCTGTGGCAGCAGCCCCGCCTCTTGTTTTGACGCGGCAACCCAGCCACCACCCATAGCCTGATAAAGCGCTGCGGTATCCGTCAAACGCTGAACCTGCGCGGCAATTAAGTTAATCTGGGTTTGTTGTGCCTGTTGTTGCGCGGTAAGTAGCTGCAAATAATTCACCCCACCTAATAAAAATTGCTGTTGGATAAGATTAAGCGATGCTTGCGCCGATGCATCGGCGGCGGCTTGCGCTTGCAATATTTGCGCGTCATTGTCTAGTGCACGTAGAACGTCAGCTACATTGCGTAATGCTTGCAGCACGGTTTGGCGATAGTTAGCTGTTGCTGCATTGAAACCCGCTTCTGCTGATTTAGCTCCAGCTTTGAGGCCAGCATTGAACAATGGCTGCGCTACTTGGCCTAGCAAACCCCAAACGATTGATCCGGCTCCGAATAAACTGGATGCAGCGAGAGCCTGCGAGTTTAGAGTAGAAGACAAGTTAATTTGCGGATAGGCATTGGATATGGCTACCCCATACTGTGCATTTGCTACATGCAACAAAGCCTCAGACGCCTGAATGTCGGGTCGCTGACGCACCAGCTCTGAAGGTATAACAAGAGGAAGTTCCGCGGGCAAATTAAAATCGGCTAAAACAAATTTAGGTATTTGTGCCGCCCCGGGTAATTGACCTACTAATACAGCAAGCAAGTGATTTGTTTTCTCAAGATTGTTACGCAACAGCGGAATGCTGGCGCGAGTTTGTTCTACTTGAGTAAGTAAAGTAAATTCGTCACTGCGGGGCACGGCCCCTAGTTCGAAACGTTGCCTCGTAATATTCAGCTGTTTTTTTTGCGCTGCCAAAATGACCACAGTGGCCTTAATCTGTGCGGCAAACTGTGCCTGTGACATTGCAGTAGTAGTGATATTGGCAGCAAGCGTAAGTCGCGCACCTTCAAACTGGTAACGTTGATAGTCAGCCTGCGCAGCTAAAGCTTCGAGAGCGCGGCGGTTACCCCCGAAAAGATCAAGGTTATAACTGACCGTTACGCCAGCGTTATACAAATCGAATATTTTGCTTCCGCCCGGCTGGCCAAAAAGTGAAGGATTGAACTTTTGACGCTGTGCACCCAGCTTGGCATTCACCTGGGGATATTGCGAGGAACCCATTTGCGCAGCATAGGTTTGTTGTGCTTGAAACAGAGTAGCTTGCGCCGCATCTAACGTTGGGCTAGCGCGTAAGGCTTGGTCGATGAGAGTATTAAGTTTGGTAGAGCCAAATTTTTTCCACCAGTTCACCGGCACATCTTTTCCGACCACAAAATGCTGCGCTTCGCCAAAGTTACCGAGTGCTGTTGCAGTTTGCACCGGTAATTTTTGTGTGGTATAGCTTGTCACAGCGGGGGGGCCGGGTTGCTTAAAATCAGGCCCTACATTAGTACAACCAAACAGCGATAGTGTACTTCCCAATAGCAACCCTGCGGTTAACCGCGAAATAAACCTTATAAAGACTGGACAGCGCTTTATATACAAATTTTCATTTTGGATTTGCAAATTTGAGACTGGTATCGTTAATGATTTTTAATGATAGCAGATTTTGGAAATCATCAAGACTGACAGCCTCTTTCAGTATGAAATGAATTTGAAGGCGGATAGCATTTCCAACGAGAAATCAGCCTGAGTATCAGAACTAAGCAGAGAGAAGAGTGAACAGAAATTTCATCGAAATCAATAGTCGCTATGATCAAATATTGCAACAAGTCCCCGTTGGTGTCTATGTGATGTAGATCGATTGATTCGAGACAACGATCAAGCGCAAATTACGAAGACTCCGTTCCGATGGGAAGGGCGTTGCATCATTCATGATGAAACCCGCTGGAGACTCATCTCTTCCAATCCAACTCTGCGACCCGATGGGAGCAGTGTGTGGCACAGTGTGGTTAGTGACATCACCGAACGTAAGCGAGTAAAAGATGAATTACGCTTGTTAAGTGAAATCACCGCAAATGCAGCCGAGGGGATAACACTTTTCAAAGCTTCCGATGGCACTATTCATTATGCCAACCAGCGTTTTGAAATGCTGTTCGGCCTCGGC
>JANMWF010000079.1:0-3290 GCA_031393845.1 Nitrosomonadales bacterium
ATTACGGTAACCGGCAAGGTATTCGATGGATTCTGGATGAGCAAGGCTTATCGCATTCCAGACAATCCGTGCGCTTGCATCGAGCCGGAAAAAGCGCCCGTCAAGACCATACCGATCAACCGCATGAACGTACGCTCGTTCGTGACCAGCCTGACCAATAGCATGCAAATCAAGAGCGGACGCCAAGTGATCGTGCGTGGGATCGCCTTTGATGGCGGGTACGGCGTGACCGAGGTTGCGTTTTCGCCCGACGGCGGCAAGAACTGGCAGACCGCTCAACTGGGCAAGGATCTGGGCAGATACTCCTTTCGCGAATGGAGCGTGGCGTTCACGCCAAAACACAAAGGGAACCACGAATTGCTGGTGCGCGCAGTCAACCGGATCGGTCAGGGCCAGCCGCTCAGCCCGCTGGTAAACCCTGGCGGCTATATGCGCAATGTGGTCGAGTCAACCCACGTCGTTGCTGTTTAAGGAGAACCGCATGAGGCACACCCTGATTCGTATCCTGCTGGCGGCGAGCGCCCTCGCACCTTACTCTGCAACCGCCCTCGATATCCAACTGCCGCCTGAAACCGCCGTGTTCAAGCCGAGCGAGTTGCCCGGCTACCTGCTGGCCCAACGCAATTGCATGACTTGCCACTCGGTTCATTACATCCAGTCGCAGCCGCCCGCTTCGCCGCGCAGCTACTGGGAGGCCACCGTCAAGAAAATGCGGGTGCCATTTGGCGCGAAGCTTGCCGACGAAGATATCCCTGCAATCGTCGACTATCTGGTCAAAACCTATGGTGCCGAACGCAGCAGCGGGACGAAGGCACACAACGCAGCGGACAAACCGTGACTGTCGCGCTCACGGCTGCGCTGGTAGCGCGCAACATCCGCGATGGTGGCTCCGGCAAATGGGGACCGGTGAAAAATAACCCGGCTATCGCTTCGACTTTTCGGTGTGGGGCGGAGCAAATTTGGTAAATTGATTTACCCTGATTTTAGTGCCATCGATTCTGACATCTGGATCAACACCAAGCACCGTCAAGGTGCATGGACCCCCCTTTTTTTGATGCATACATACTTGTTCTAAGGGTGCATGAAGCGTACTATTGCCACATGAAAAAACTACTCAAAACTTTGACCGCCTTGTTGTTAACTTTGAATGTGGCGTCGGCGGATACGCTGAAAAAATCTGAGGTGCCAAGCGCCGCACCGGTAATATTACCTCCTGGCTACAGCGTCCATGGCAAGCTCACTTGGGCACCCATTACAGCCACCGCTGTTACCTTGGCTGAGGCCAGGAATACCTGCGCATCATCCACGGCACTGGGATACAAATGGCGTCTGCCAACCAAAGACGAGCTGGTCGCACTCACTCGGCATGATGGAAATATGCCGAGTGTTCGTCAGGAGAATATTTACCACTCTGATGTTTCAGCACTACGTACCCAGGGCTGGACGCTGTACGACGTTTGGTCATCCACGCCCGGCACTGTTTTTGGCCTCCAGTTTATCGTCAACCTGGAGGGCGGCATCGTTAACTATGGTGACGAAAACGGCGTCAGCCACGTGTCTTGTGTTAAGTAGTGGTGTGATCCAGCAAAACCATTACAGTTCGCGAAAACCATTGCCGTTCGCGGAGAGCTTGTCGAACCGCTAGTCTCACGCCAACACCCGCCTTCGACAAGGCCTTCAGTCCTGAGCAAAGTCGAAGGGTCAGTCCGAACGGATTATTTGCATCTGCCCAGCAACAACGAGGCTGTTCAATGCGCCGCTTCCCAATTCTCGCCTTCACCAAGTCCAACTTCCAGCGGCACTTTCAACTCGGCCACGTGGCACATTAGCCCAGGCAGGTTTTCTTTCACTAACGCCAATTCATTCTCCGGCACTTCGAGCACCAGTTCATCATGAACTTGCATGATAAGTCGAGTATGCATTTGCTCACGCGCTATCCAATTTTGCACTGCGGCCATTGCCAGCTTGATTAAATCTGCTGCAGTGCCCTGCATGGGCGCATTAATGGCGGCACGTTCGGCGGCCTGGCGGCGCATACCGTTGCCGCCGTTAATTTCTGGCAGCCACAATCTGCGCCCGAACACCGTTTCTACGTACCCTTGTTGTTTAGCTTGTTGGCGTGTGCGCTGCATGTAGTCGGCCACGCCGGGGTAGCGCATAAAATAGAGGTTTATATATTGCTGCGCGGCGCTACGCTCGATATTAAGTTGTGAAGCCAGGCCGAATGCAGACATGCCGTAGATAAGGCCAAAGTTAATGACCTTGGCATAACGCCGTTGCTCATTGCTCACTGCATTTAACGGGGTGGAAAAAACTTCTGCCGCAGTGGCGCGATGGATGTCCTCGGCATTCGCGAATGCCCTGAGCAGGCCTTGATCACCAGACAGGTGAGCCATGATGCGCAATTCGATTTGCGAATAGTCGGCAGAGACGATACGGCTACCGGGCGGCGCGATGAACGCTTCACGAATGCGACGCCCTTCCACTGTGCGCACCGGGATGTTCTGCAAGTTGGGCTCGCTGGAAGCCAATCGTCCTGTCACTGCCACAGCCTGCGAGTAGCTGGTATGCACACGCCCGGTTTTGCGATTCACCATTTGCGGCAGCTTGTCGGTGTAAGTGGATTTAAGTTTTGCCATGCCACGATATTCGAGCAGGAGTTTGGGGAGCGGGTAATCCAGCGCCAGTTCCTGCAACACTTCTTCATCAGTGGAGGGCGTGCCACTGGGCGTTTTTTTCTTGACGGGCAGGCCGAGTTTATCGAATAGAATTTCCTGGATTTGCTTAGGCGAGTTGAGATTAAATTCCTGCCCCGCCGCCGCGTATGCCTGCGCCTCAATGCTAATAAGTTTCTCGCCCAGTTCGCGGCTCTGTCCCGCCAGCTTGATGCTGTCTATCAATACGCCATTGCGCTCCATGATGTACAGCACTTGTCGTGCGGGTAGTTCTATATTGCGGTACACCTCATCCAGCCTGCCTTGCATCTTGATCTGCGAAATGAGTGCTTGATGCAGTTGCAGCGTGATGTCGGCGTTTTCTGCTGCGTAATTTGTAGCGGTTGCCAAGTCCACTTGATCGAAGCAAATTTGTTTGACGCCCTTGCCCACGACTTCGGCATAGCTGATGGTCTTCACACCGAGATGTCGCAACGCAAGGCTGCCCAAGTCGTGCGCCTTATGGCTTTCCAGCACGTAAGATTGCAGCAGTGTGTCCTCGGCGATGCCCGCAAGCTGAATGGCATGGTTAGCAAAGATGTGCTGATCGTATTTGAGATCTTGTCCCAGTTTTTT
>JANMWF010000086.1:0-5086 GCA_031393845.1 Nitrosomonadales bacterium
AAACTGTTTGACGGCGATCTGGAAGACTACAAAAATTGGATCGAAACACGCCGCCCGCGCGAAACCACTCAAGTTCAAACAGAAAATTCGCGCCCGTCAACTGTGGCCAAGCCAAATAAGAAGGCACTTCTATCGAAACAATCCAAACTCGAAGCCGCGCTGTCAAAAGCTCAGGCGGAACTGGCCGAAGTTAACCGCCAGTTAGCTGATCCAGCTACCTATATCAATCCTGACCGTGAAGAAATCATGAAGCTGAACACCCTACATACAACCTTTGAAAAAAAAGTGGCCGAATTGGAGGAAATCTGGCTGGAACTTGAAATGGCTATGGAAGAATGAATCTAAGGCGCCTCTAAAAATTCAAGTTTCCAGGCAAAACAAGGCACAAGTAAAAAATTTGAGCGCGGTATATAGTTGATATGCGCCCCTAATTCATTGATAGTGGTTAATTTATTGAGGAGATAGTTTACATCCTGAAAATTGCCAAGAATTAATCGAGAATAGCTTGTCGATCTATTCTTGATCTACCTTCAATAGCAAGTTCAGGTAACATTGGAATATAAACCAATGAATGCCATTTTCCTGGTCTCCAGAGTTGCATATGAATTCCTCAGAATTGCAGAAAAAAGTATTTCTACTCTTGTTAACTGTAGTCTCTATTGCATTCGGCTGGATCGTATGGCCATTTTTCGGTGCAGTTTTTTGGGGTACCGTCCTTGCCATACTGTTTGCTCCCCTATATCGTCGTCTGCTCGTTGTAACGCGCGGCAGGCGGAATCTAGCAGCGTTCGCCACTCTGGTGCTTTGTTTGGTAATCGTAATACTACCGCTGTCGTTTATTACCGCTTCACTAGTGCAGGAGGGAATCAGTTTTTACCAAAAACTTCAATCGGGAGAGTTGCATTTTGGCACGCATTTTCAGCAGGTCATTAATGCCTTGCCGCGATGGGTGGTCGAACTGCTGGATCGTTTCGGATTCGGAAACATTTCTGCGTTGCAGGATAAGTTATCTGTCAGCGTGATGGAAGGCAGTAACTTCATTGCAGCTCAAGCTTTCACTGTCGGTCAAAATACTTTTGAGTTCATCGTCAGTTTTGGCATCATGCTGTATTTGCTTTTCTTCCTGCTACGTGAAGGTTCCAGTTTGTCCGGGCGGATCAGGCAAGCCATTCCACTAAGCATGGAGCATAAACGGTATTTGTTCAGCAAGTTCATCACGGCCCTTCGTGCGACAGTAAAAGGCAACATCGCTGTGGCCGCGATGCAAGGCGGGTTAGGTGGTCTAATTTTCTGGATTCTTGATATTCAAGGACCACTGTTATGGGGCGTCCTGATGGCATTCCTTTCGCTTTTGCCAATGGGCGCATCAATCATATGGGCGCCGGTCGCAATATATTTTCTCGTCACAGGTGAAACCTGGAGCGGCGTGATCCTGATCGCATTTGGCGTGCTTGTGATTGGACTGATTGATAACATTCTTCGGCCTATACTTGTCGGTAAGGACACACAAATGCCAGACTACGTAGTACTTATTTCAACGCTTGGCGGTATGGCTCTTTTTGGTTTGAATGGTTTCATCATCGGTCCGGTGATTGCAGCGATGTTCATTGCTGCATGGGATCTCTTTTCTTCGTCGAAAGAAGCAGGTAAAGAGTTAAAATTGTAAATGTTCAATCTTAAAAGTGATGCCAAATTTAGATGGCGATCAGAATAAAATTTCTCTTGGAGAAGCTGTAAATGGAGGGGTTGTTATGAAATGGGCAGTGATCTCGATTTATTTTATCTCAATTTTTACCGTACATTTTCGGGGTAAGGTACGTCTTCCTCTGTTTCGTCAGTTATTCGATCACTCATCCATCGTGGCTCCGATGAACCTGTTTATGTACCTGTTTTCAGGGGTTCCTTACACGGCCTATTTTCCTGTCAGTAACTTCCGCGGCTTGGAATTGCTGGAAGAAAATTGGGAAACAATCAGAGATGAAGCTCTTAACCTGCAAGCTTTGCATAAAATAAAATCTGCGCAAAAAAACGATGATGCAGGTTTTAACTCTTTCTTTAAAAATGGATGGAAACGTTTTTATCTAAAATGGTATGACGCCAGCCATCCATCAGCTGAATACTATTGCCCCAAAACTGTTGCACTATTGCGTGCTATCCCGTGCGTGAAAGCCGCCATGTTTGCAGAATTGGGACCAGGCGGAAAGCTCAATGAGCATCGCGACCCTTTCGCGGGATCACTGCGCTATCACCTTGGTTTGGTGACGCCCAATAATGACCGCTGCTTTATAGAAGTCGATGGTCAGCGTTATAGTTGGCGAGATGGGCAAGCCGTTGTCTTTGATGAAACCTATATTCATTGGGCTCAAAATGGATGCGACACCAATCGCATTATCTTGTTTTGCGACATTGAGCGTCCCATGCGCTACCGCTGGGCACAAGTGATTAATAAATGGTTAGGCAGGACAATCATGACCGCAGCAAGCTCACCCAATGAAACCGGGGATCAAACCGGCGGTATCAACAAAATATTCCGTTTTGTTTGGTTGGCAGGCCAGTACCGTCGAAAATTGAAAGCATGGAATCGATCTTTATATTATGTGATCAAAGGAGGATTGATTCTAGCCGTGGGAATTTTGATTATTTTGATCTGATCTTGCTTACAGCTTTCCCTTAACCCAAGCCGATACAGATGCAAGCGCAGTGGCCAGAAATTCTGGTTGTGTGGTACCCCCTGCTTGAGCCATATCCGCGCGGCCACCACCTTTTCCGCCCACCTGCTGCGCCACTGAATTAACCAATTCTCCTGCCTTCACCTTGTCGGTAATATCAGCGGTAACACCTGCGATAAGCATCACTTTCCCATACGTTGCCAGCAGGCTTGATCTCCATGCCTTGCACACCCATCACAACTTTAACTTCGTTGCCGACTACTGCGCCATCTTTGGGTTCGATAAAATAAACTCGTTGTTCCGGCTATTTTTTTATTTCGAGATCGTTCGCCAATACATTATGGGCGTAGCCGATTGATGCAAATAACATAAACATCGGTAACCCTAGCTTTAATCTCATTATTTAATCTCCTAAATTAAGTATTTCCAGCATTATAAATTTAACCCGTAAATTAATTTTCACAAAACATAACTGGCAAAATGTTAATTCTTATTAAGTATGATTGGGTACCCACTTTCCATCATCTGGATAGTCAAATGAATACAGGGACGGAGAATGGTAAGAGTATAATTAATATATAAACAATATACAGATTATCTGAAACGCTATGCAACCTGGCCAGTAGGTGCCAATACTATCAAATAACTTACAAAACTTAAGGAGGCCTCCATGAATCGCTGGATTTTTCTTTTTCTACTGTCAATTGCAGTTGCTGGTTGTGCCACCGTTCCAAAGCCGCTGGCAGTCGGTTCATTTGCTGAGGTGACACCAAGCGCCGCTCAAAATGATAATTTTGTAGGTCAGCGTGTACGTTGGGGAGGCAGTATTGCAAACACAGAACCAGGCAAGAATGAGACGTGTTTTGAGATAGTGAGCCACCCATTAGACAGTAACGCAAGACCTCTGGAAACGGATATGACATGGGGTCGCTTTATTGCCTGTGCCCCCGACTTTTACGATCCCGAAGTGTATGCAAAAGGCCGCGAGGTGACAATAATTGGTAACATTCAAGGTACTACCGTGCGCAAGCTTGGCGAATACGAATATCGCTATCCTCAGGTAAACGTCGAAACAGTCTATTTATGGCCAAAGCTTATTCCATATTCATATTATGGGTCACAGTACCCTTACTATAATGGTTATTATGGGTCGTACTGGTACAACCCTTGGGGTCCATGGCATGGCCGGTTTGGAAGTCCTTACTGGTAGTAGCAAACATGATAACAAGCACAAATGCCCATGTGTTTCGGGGGATCAATATTTCAGTCAGACAAAGGAAGTAGTCCTAGCAGGGAGATTGTATAGCGGTAATTCTCAAAAATTGTCCATCCCTGCTTGGATTTTACCTTGCTTATAGCTTTCCCTTTACCCAAGCCGATACAGATGCAAGCGCAGTGGCCAGAGATTCTGGTTGCGTACCCCCTGCTTGAGCCATATCTGCTCGGCCACCACCCTTTCCGCCCACCTGCTGCGCCACCGCATTAACCAATTCTCCCGCCTTTACTTTGTCGGTAATATCAGCGGTCACACCCGCGATAAGCATAACTTTCCCATCAGCTACGGCAGCTAATACGATGGCCGCCGATTTAAGCTTGTCTTTCAGTTTGTCCAGTGTTTCACGTAATATCTTAATATCCGCACCTTCCAAAAGTGCAGCAACTATCTTGACGCCGTTAATTTCTATAGCCTGGCTTGCCAAGTCTTCCCCTTGTGAGGAAGCCAATTTAGATTTCAAGGTAGCGAGTTCTTTTTCCAGAGCCTTTATCGCATCCTGCATTTGCGCAACACGCTGGGTTAGTTCGTGTGGCTGTACCTTAAGCGTGGCGGCGACTTCATGTACTCTCGCATCTAGCTGTTGCACCCAGTTCAGCGCGCCCTCACCGGTGATCGCCTCAATACGGCGAATGCCAGCAGCAACACCGCTCTCCATCACAATCTTGAATAAACCAATGTCGCCGGTGCGCTGCACATGCGTGCCGCCGCATAGTTCAGTGGAAAATTCGCCCATGCCTAACACGCGTACTTCATCACCATACTTTTCTCCGAACAATGCCATGGCGCCGGACTTGAGTGCATCGTCATAAGTCATCACGTGCGCGCTCACCACAGCATTCGCCTGTATGGCATGGTTCACACGATTTTCTACCTCGCGGATTTGCGTGTCGGTTATCGGTGCGTTGTGGCTAAAGTCAAAGCGCGTTTTTGTCTGATCTACCAGCGAACCCTTCTGTTGCACATGCGCACCCAATACATCACGTAGCGCCCGGTGCATCAGATGGGTGACAGAGTGGTTACGGATGGTGCGCGCGCGCGCAGCTTCATCGACAACAGCTTCGACCAAATCGCCCACCTTGATAAAACCACTCTTTACCTGTCCGTGGTGACCAAACACATCGGGTTGAATTTTCTGTGTATC
>JANMWF010000102.1:0-3364 GCA_031393845.1 Nitrosomonadales bacterium
CGATGGTGTGAATTTTGAAAACATCAGTGCAGTGGCACAACCTGCCATGGCACGCGTGCGCAACATCCTTGAATGCGTGGTGGATTCTGATGCCGATTAGGGAGGTATTGCGTATGGGCGATGCGCGCCTGTTGCGTTGCGCGGAGGAAGTCATTGATTTCGATACACCGGAACTGCACGCCTTGCTGATCGACATGCGCGACACCATGCAGTCGCTGGACGGCGCGGGACTGGCAGCACCTCAGATAGGCGTAAATTTGCGTGTAGTGATCTTCGGTGTACGGTTCAATCCACGCTATCCCGATGCCGAAATAGTGCCAGAAACGGTATTGATCAACCCCATTATCACGCCGTTAACAAAATCAGGTAATCCATTAAGTGTAATAGATCTGACATTGAATCCGGATAGGGTGGAAGGATGGGAAGGTTGCTTGAGCGTGCCGGGACTGCGCGGACTGGTACCGCGTTTCCAATCCATCCATTACCAGGGGCGCGATGAATATGGCATATTGATAGACCGAGCGGTAAGCGGTTTTCATGCTCGCGTGGTGCAGCATGAGTGCGATCATCTGGACGGGATTCTGTATCCCATGCGTATCCGTGATCTAAGCCAGTTTGGCTTTACCGATGTGCTGTATCCTGATCAACATCTGGTGGACGAGTAGGGGAAGAGGGAAATGTGAAATTGCACCTTATGGGTTTTGAGCTGCCCGAGGGTTGGGTACATTAAGGGCACCTCTAAAAATTCGTCATTCCCGCGAAGGCGGGAATCCAGCTTGTTGATTTGACTGGACTCCCGCCTTCGCGGGAGCGACGAAATATGAATTTTTAGAGGTGCCCTTAAGCGATTTTAGATAGATCAAGTCATCTTCGCTGGCTGCACCCAGCAGTCAAATTCTTCTTCTGTAACGTAGCCTAGAGCTAATGCCGTCTGTTTTAGCGTGCCGCCATCCCGGTGTGCTTGCTTGGCGATTTCGGCGGCCCGATCGTAGCCGATATGCGGAGTTAAGGCGGTCACCAGCATTAGCGAGCGTTCCAGCAGTTCAGCAATACGCTCGTGGTTGGCCTGGATGCCGTACACGCAGTGTGTCTCGAAGCTTTCCATTCCGTCAGCAAGTAGGCGCACGCTTTGTTGGAAATTGTGAACGATAAGCGGCTTGTAAACATTGAGTTCAAAATTTCCCGAAGCGCCACCTATATTGATTGCAACGTCATTACCAAATACTTGGCAACACAGCATGGTGAGTGCTTCGCACTGTGTGGGATTAACCTTGCCCGGCATGATCGAGCTTCCCGGTTCATTCTCAGGAATGCTGATTTCCCCAAGACCAGAGCGTGGTCCAGAAGCCATCCAGCGGATGTCGTTGGCAATTTTCATAAGAGCGGCAGCGAGTGTTTTGAGCATGCCATGTGCAGCCACAATAGCGTCATGTGCGGCCAAAGCCGCAAACTTGTTGGCTGCGCTTTTAAATGGCAAGCTGGTGCTGCGAGCCAGTTCCGCAGCAACGCGCTCCCCGAATTCGACGTGTGTGTTAAGTCCGGTACCAACTGCAGTACCCCCGGCCGCAAGCTCGCAAAGCGAGGGCAGGGTAGCTTTAATCATGGACTCTGCATAATCCAGCTGCGCCACGTAAGCAGAAAATTCCTGCCCAAGCGTTAGCGGAGTAGCATCTTGCAAGTGCGTGCGCCCAATCTTGACGATGCCGTTAAAATTGCGGGATTTCTCTTCTAATGTCGAGCGCAGTTTGCGCAGCGCAGGAAGCAGGGATTGAGTGATGCTGAGGCTGGCTGCAACGTGCATTGCAGTGGGGAAAATGTCATTAGACGATTGACCGAGATTCACATCATCATTGGGATGTACCAGCCGGTCTTTTCCCCATTTTCCGCCGAGCAGTTCAGAGGCACGGTTAGCGAGCACCTCGTTCAGGTTCATATTGGTCTGAGTACCCGAACCCGTCTGCCAAACAGAAAGTGGAAACTCTTGCAAATGCTGGCCAGCCAGTATTTCATCCGCCGCCCGCACAATAGCATCCGCCTTGGCAGCGCTGAGCAGATTCAAATCGCGGTTGACCAGCGCGCAAGCGCGCTTGACCATAGCGAGTGCAAGGATGAGTTCCTCCGGCATGCGTTCGGAGGAAATATGGAAATGTTCAAGCGAACGTTGCGTTTGCGCGCCCCACAGCCGATCTGCTGCAACCTCTATGGGGCCGAATGTGTCGTGCTCTATTCTGGTTTGAGTCATGCAATATGCTTTTATTTGGTAACAATATAAGCCTGCTGAATGCCAAAGCCGCCGCCAGAAAAGTCTTTCTCGATATCATAAAAAATGCGGTTGATCGGATTGAAGCCAGGGTACGATGCCGGGTCTGTTACCAACTCTCTCAAAAATCTTGATCCTAGGTAATAAATTGATGAAAAATCATTTACCTTGAACGCCAAACCCTTTTGCGTGAGAAATTCCTCTAATACAGCTTTTTTAAAGAATCGATTTGAGTCATGCTCGATCAGTGGGGCCATATCCTTAAGTTGCCTCATTGCATTGAGCAATGTAAATGGTTCCAAAAAAGGCTCGGAAAAAATCACCTTGCCGCCTGGCTTAACAACCCGCAGACATTCATTGATAGCAATTTGTTGCTCTTCCCAAGTAGACATAAGAGTAACCACTCGTGTGGCATAAGCGACATCAAAAGTATCATCAGGAAATTGTAGGGAATTAATGTCACCCACTTCAAATTTAATAATATCGCCTACCCACTGAGCTTTTTTCAGCATATTGGCCTGTTTGATCATGTTTTCAGCAAAATCAACACCTGTAATCGAACCAACATCTTTGTGTCGTTCCAATTGCTGGAACGCGGAATATCCATTCGCGCAACCTACATCAAGAACATGATCCCCACTCGAAATGTGCTCTCCTACGGCATCGATTTCAAGTTCAATCATGAAGTTATCGCTCCAAGATGCCAGATGTGAGCCTTTATGGGTTTTAGCCTGGTTTTCCCAATAGTCTTTAGCAACATCCTTTTCAATCTTTTCCACTCTGTCTCCTTATAGGCAAAGTACACTCAGTACTATTGCCTGCTTAATAATTAATGTTGCATTTCGCAAAAAATTTATTCCTTACCATACTTGCCAACATCACAGACACCATTTATTGGCTTTACTTATGCAAAGTGAGGGCAGCATTCTAAACAATTCAAAAATAATTGCCAAACAATGCGCTAACTAGTGCAGTGCATCATAAAATGATGGAACTTAAGTGAAGGCTTAGCCTCTATTCGAAGTGCCTTGGTTGTCCGCTCACGGTGCGTATTGTGGCTGCCATGGAGCAGGTAGCGCGGATCATGCTTGAAAAGACTTATCA
>JANMWF010000132.1:0-4270 GCA_031393845.1 Nitrosomonadales bacterium
TTTGCGGGGCATGAAAGCATCGCAGCAGAACTACAGACTACGATCTATTTCGCGCATCCATACCATTCATGGGAGCGAGGTTTGAACGAAAACAGTAACGGGTTATTGAGGCAGTACTTCCCCAAGGGCATGGAGCTGACAAACATCACCGAGGAACAAGTGTAGGAGGCGGTAAAGCGGATCGATCACCGACCTCGAAAAGTACTCGGATTTAGAACCCCGCATGAGTATTCTTCGAGGTGGAATTACGCTACACCAAGCAACCACTGGCTGTTGCACTTCGAGCTTGAATCCGCGTGGTGTTTTTGATAGCTACGTTGTGACATATATTAAAGGCAGCAAAAGTGAAGCGGCCATTGGTGGTTATTTAGTAGAAATAGATGCTAGCTGGCATCCTCTTTTTGTTATTAATAAAATGCAATCTGTAACTTTTACGAAGACAGGACTCATTTCTAAAGTTTCTCCAGGATCTTTAACTATTGCTTAAACAGATTGCAACACCTGTAACGGCGACATCTGCGCCACGCGCCGCGTAGGCAACCATCCTGCCAAGGTCACCGTAACAATCCCGCCGCCCACGCCAACCAACCAGATTAACGCGCTCGAATGATAAGGGATTTCCAATACTTTGATTGCCAGCACCCAGCCTAGCAAGACCCCACCTGCTGCTGCGAACAGGCCACTCAATGCGCCCAGCACGGCAAATTCGGTCAGGTGCAATCGTCGCAAATAGCGGCTGTCGGCTCCCAATGTGCGCAGGATGGCGGCCTGATGAATGCGCTCATCTTGCGTAGCGAGCAGCGCAGCATATAGCACCGCCAAACCGCTCAGCAGGGTAAACAGGAAGACCGCACTCATGGTTTTGGCTATCTGGTCCATGATTTGGCGGACTTGTTCGATCACCGCATCGGTATCTATCAGCAACAGATTGGGGAAGGCTTTGATCAACGCATCGCTTGCCTGCGCCTTATCAGCTGGCAAATAGAAGCTGGTCAAGTAGCTAGCCGGAAAATCTTTCAGCATTTCGGGCGCAGTGATTACGTAAAAATTCACTTGCATGGAATCCCACTGAACCTTGCGCAGATTCACCACTTGCGCACTGAACGAGCTGCCCGCCACGTCGTAAGTCAGTGTATCGCCCATGTTGATACCCAACGTTTTGGCTATTCCCTCTTCAACCGACAACACCGATGACGCGCCCTGCCCCCACCATGCACCCTGTACCAAGGCATTTTCAGTTGGCAAATGATCTGACCAGGATAGGTTGAACTCGCGTTCCACTAGCGCACGGGCACGCGCCTCGGGGTAATCGTTCCCGCTGATCGGGCGGTTATTGATTGCTATCAGCCGCCCACGTACCATGGGAAACAGTTGTGGCGCGGGTAATTGCTGCTGTGTGAAAAAATTATTTATCGCGGCGCGCTGATCGGGCTGGATGTTGACAATAAAGCGATTCGGCGCATCCGGCGGCATGCGCTCACGCCAGCTTTCCAACAAGTCCGCACGCACAAAGGTAAGCAGCAGCAAGGCCATGCCACCTAAACTTAGTGCCACAATTTGCAGCGCATTAGTGCGCCCGTGCCTGGCCAAATTCGCAAAGGCGTGACTCCCGCGCAGAGGCAGCCAAGCCAAAGCGCGCACGGCAAGCCATGCCAGCAGGCCAAACAACAACATGCCAGCTATCAAGCCAGCCAACACGGTCAATCCCAGCTTGAGTGAACCGGCCTGCCACAGGAATAGCACGCTCAGAACAGCAGCGCCTGACACATACAGCAAGCCGGTGCGTGCCGGGGGCATGCCCAGTTCACGGCGGATAACGCGCAACGGAGACACGCTTTTCAGCTGCCATAACGGTAAGAAGGCGAATCCAAGCAGAAGCGCCATACCGCTGGCTGCAGCCTGCCACAATGGCAGCCAACCAGGCGGAGGCAAAGCAGCCTCACGCATGGTCTCAATGGACTGCACCAGTGCGGCTTGAGCCGCGTAACCGAGCAAGCCACCCAACAGTACGGCAAATATGCCCAGCAGCAAAAACTGGAACATAAAAATGCGCAATACCTGCGCCTGCGTTGCCCCCAAACAGCGCATCATGGCGCAGGTGTCGAGATGACGCATGATGAAATGGCTCGCGGCCAGCGCCATAGCCACACCCGCTAGCACTACGGCGGTAAGCGCCGCCAGCCCTAAGAAATGTTCGGCACGCTCCAATGCAGTTCTAATTTCCGGACGCGCATCGCGCACGTCCTCCAGTTTTTCACCCACTGCCAGCTGTCCTTTCAGCCAGGCACGCAAGTCGGCAAGCTGTGCCGAATCACCCGCAAACAGGATTTTGTAGCTGATACGGCTGCCAGGTTGAACCAGACCGCTAGATGGCAGATCGGCAGCATTTATCAGCACACGCGGCGCAAAACTGGCGAAGCCGACAGACTGATCCACATCGCGTACCACGCGCGCAGCCACGCGCAGACGCAGCGCACCGATGACAACTTCATTGCCCAGCTGCAATCCCATGCGTTGCAGCAAACGCTTGTCCGCCCACACCGTGCCGGGCGCAGGGTTGCCTTGCGCGACATGTGGCGTGCCATCGTCAATGTGAATTTTGCCGCGCAGCGGATAACCTTCTTCCACCGCCTGAATTTCCGCCAGCACATTTTGTTGGCCGTAAACCACCATGCTGGGAAAAGTCGCAACCTCGACTACGCGTAGCCCCCGTTGCAGAGCTGCGGCCCGATAAGCTGGCGGGATTGGATGTGTGGCGACAAGGCGCAGATCGGCACCCAAAAGGCTGGTAGCTTCCTGCTGCAGCGCCAGGCCAACCCGGTTGGCAAACAGTCCCACGGTAGCAATGCTGCCCACCGCCAACACCAAAGCAATAAGCAGCACGCGCCATTCCCCAGTGCGCCAGTCCCGCCGCAGCATGAGCCATGACAGATGCAATGTATTCACGGCACAATCCGCCCGGCCGCCAAATGCAACTGCCGACCACACTGTTGCGCCAGCGCTTCATCATGAGTAACTAATATAAGCGTGGTACCCTGCGCGCCGTTTAACTCCAGCATCAGATCAATGATCTGGCCGCCAGTGGCGGCGTCGAGATTGCCTGTAGGCTCGTCTGCGAACAGGATTTTCGGCTGCACGACAAACGCACGCGCCATCGCCACGCGCTGTTGCTCGCCGCCGGACAAATGTTTGGGTAAATGACTCAAACGCGCGGCCAGCCCCACGCGCTGCAAGGCAGCTGTTGCACGATCGCGCGCATCGGACGCGCCGCGTAATTCCAGCGGCAGCATCACGTTTTCCAGCGCAGTCAAGGCTGGCAGCAACTGAAATGATTGGAAAACAAAACCTGCCAGACGACCACGCAAACGCGCGCGCTCATCCTCATCAAAAGAAAAAATATCAACCCCGTCAAGGTACACTGTACCGCTACTGGGCACATCCAGTCCGGCTAACAGTCCAAGTAGAGTAGATTTACCGGAACCGGACGCACCCAGAATAGCAAGGCTGTCACCCGGCTCGACGGTAAAACTAACTTCGTGCAAGATAACAAGAGGCTGGCCACCACTTTCTACTTGCTTACTCAGATTCATTGCCCGCAAAATAGACGCCATGAAATTTCCTACTTTCTTTCAATCAGTTTTATTATGTGTGTGTTGCCTGCTGTCTGGGGTGAGTGGCGCGCAACAACAAACCATACTGGTGTTTGGCGATAGTCTATCGGCGGCGTATGGCATTCCACGGGCATCGGGCTGGGTCAACCTGTTACAGCAAGAGTTGCAACTCAGCCATCCACAATATAAAGTTGTTAACGCTAGCATCAGCGGCGAAACAACCATTGGCGGACGGCAGCGCATTGCCCAAGCCTTGCGTCAGCATTCGCCCAGTATTGTCATTCTGGAACTGGGTGCCAATGATGGCCTGCGCGGCACACCTATCACCGATATCGAGAACAATCTCAGCGCTCTTATCCAACAATCGCAGAAAGGCAACAGAAAAGTGCTGCTAATTGGAATTCAGTTACCACCCAATTATGGCAAAAACTACACCGATCAATTCAAGGCGCTCTATTCCCGGCTGGCGCAGCGTCACAAGGTGGAGCTGGTTCCGTTCATGCTGGCAAATGTTCTGCCGGAACAATTTCAGGCCGACAACTTGCACCCAACAGCGTCGGCGCAAGCGCAAATTCTCCAGACAATTCTGGCCAAACTGAAACATCTATTAAAGGTGAACAATTTCTAAAGGGCACCTCTAAAAATCCAATTTTCGTCGC
>JANMWF010000144.1:0-8371 GCA_031393845.1 Nitrosomonadales bacterium
CGTCTGCCAACTCGCGCCATAGTGGTGCATAAGCGTCATCTGCATTAATGACCGCAGTGCCTTGAGGCGACAACCCTGTGAAAATTTCTCCTTTAGCGCGTGCCACTGCGTCTACCGAACCCAATCCAGCCAAGTGTGCGCTGCCCGCGTTGTTGACGATGGCGACATCCGGCCGTGCCAGCCGGGTCAGGTATTCAATTTCTCCGTTATGGTTCATACCCATCTCGATCACTGCATAGCCATGCACGGCCCGCAGCTTAAGCAAAGTAAGTGGCACACCAATGTCATTGTTGAGATTTCCAAGCGTTGCTAACACTGCGTTATCATCACCGGTTGCCGCGCGCAATATGCTTGCCAACATTTCCTTCACCGTGGTCTTGCCGTTGCTGCCGGTCACTGCTATCACGGGGATATTGAACTGCGCACGCCAATGAGCTGCCAGACGACCTAATGCCAGGCGCGTGTCTTCGACCAGTAGCAATGGACACGGTGACTCAACGTTTCGATAACTTGTAGTTTTTACCAATGCAGCGACTGCACCGCTTTGAGTTGCGTTGGCAATAAATGCGGCACCGTCGTAATTTTCTCCCTGCAACGCTACAAACAGATCGCCTGCATTGATCGCTCGACTATCGCTGGACACGGAGGTGAACAATACATCGTGGCCGACAAGCTCGCAGCCCAATGCTTGTGCGGCCTGCGATAGCAGCATCATGCCCGCGCCTCATCGCGCCAAGCCAACAACGCGCGCTGTGCAACCTCAACGTCGCTGAACGGATATTTCACACCCCTGACTTCCTGATATGATTCGTGCCCTTTACCGGCAATCAGTACGATATCCGTCGCATGCGCGCTGAGCACTGCTTGTGCGATGGCCGAGGCGCGATCTTCGATGATTTGGTAGGTGCCGTTCGTTGCCCTTCTTCCAGACGTAATGCCGGATACAATGGCTGCGATAATGTCGAGCGGCGCTTCACTGCGCGGGTTGTCGCTGGTAATAATAGAGACGTCTGCCAATTTGGCTGCGATAGCCCCCATCATCGGGCGTTTGCCGCGGTCGCGGTCGCCGCCACAACCAAACACACAAATCAGTTTGCCGTTAACAGTCCCGACTATTTCACGCCCGAGCACTTCACGCACGGCCTGCAACACTTTTTCTAGTGCATCCGGGGTATGTGCATAGTCCACCACCACAGTGGGGCGATCGCCGCCATTACCAAAAGTCTGCATGCGTCCGGGCACCGCGCTGATGCGCGACAATTCGTGCAGCGCATTGCTTAACGTCATTCCGCTCACCAGCAACACCGCCATAACACCCAACAGGTTGGCAACATTAAAGCGTCCGATCAGTGTGTTATGCAGCTCACCACCGCCCCAGCTGGAATGTATTTGCAGGCTGAACCCATGCACATCCATGTGTAATGCGCCACCGTAAACCATGCGTAAACCGAGGCGCTCGGCCAGGGCCAAGGCGTCGTCGTTTAGGCCGTAGCCCACCACTTCCACGCCTTTGTCCTGCAGTTGTTCGGCAAGCTCGGCACCAAATGCATCATCCAGGTTGAGTACAATGTATTTAAGCTGTTGCCAATCGAATAAGCGGCGCTTGGCTGCCGCATAGCTATGCATGTCACCGTGATAATCGAGATGGTCTCGGCTGAGATTGGTAAGCAGCGCTACATCGAATTTCACCCCATTCACGCGTCCCTGTTCCAAAGCATGAGAGGACACTTCCATCGCTACAGCCTGCGCGCCATGTGCGAGATAATCGGCTAACAATTCGTGCAGGCGGATGGCGTCGGGTGTGGTGTTCAGAGTGGGCTGCAAAGCAGGGTGGAAGCCGTTGCCCAAGGTCCCGATCAGCGCAGTTTTTTTGCCCTGTGCGCAAAACGATTGTGCAATCCAGTGGCAGCATGAGGTCTTACCGTTGGTGCCGGTGATACCGACTACCCACAATTTTTGCGAAGGGCTGCCATATACATGGTCAGCAATCTCGCCGGCATGATGGCGCAGATCGGTAACTGCCAAATTGGGGAGCTGCCATGTTTCGTTCCAGCTAAAGCCATGCGCTTCCCAGATCACAGCATTGGCGCCATTTGCGATAGCTTGCTTAATAAATTGACGCCCATCTGCCTCGCTGCCGGGGTACGCGATGAATGTATCGCCTGGCGCAACCGCGCGGCTATCCGTCACTAGCCGTGTGACCTTTACACCGAGGGAGGTAATGAGGTCGGAATGGAAGCTCACACTTCCTCCTTCACGATTTGGGCAGATGGCGGCATTAATACATTTCCGAGCCGTGTATCGTTAGGCACGTTGAGCAGGCGCAGCGCCGCGCCCATCACATTACTAAATACGGGTGCTGCGACGATACCGCCGTAATACTGACCGTTGTTAGGCTCATTGATCATCACTGCTACGATCAGTCGTGGGTTGGACGCGGGCGCCAATCCGACAAAAGAAGAGATATAACGATTGATGTAGCGCCCCCCCTCTAGCTTGTGCGCAGTGCCAGTTTTGCCCGCTACGCGGTAGCCATTGATCTGTGCCAGCGGCGCGGTGCCGCCTGGCAGAACCGCCAGCTCCAGCATAGCGAGTATTTCGCGCGCGGTGGCATCCGAATATACTTTCTTGCCGTTCACAGGCGCATCCAGCTTAAGCCATGACACTGGCCTCAATTCACCATTGTTTGCAAATATGGTATAGGCGCGTGCCAGTTGCAACAGGCTGACGGAAATGCCGTGGCCATAGGAAAGGGTGGCCTGCTCAATGGGCCGCCACTTCTTGTAATCGCGCAATTTACCTACCGCTTCACCGGGGAAACCACTGCCGGCCTGCGTACCAAAGCCACTTTCGTTCAGGCTTTGCCAGATTTTTTCCGGCGGCAACGATAGCGCAATTTTAGCCGCGCCTACATTACTGGATTTTTGAATCACTTGTGCCACTGTGAGTGTTTCTTCGGGATGGGTGTCATGAATTTTGTGTCCGCCGACTAGCATTACCCCATTCTCGATATTAATAATGGTTTGTGGCGTCACGTTACCAGTCTCCAGCGCCGCTGCCACGGTGAACGGCTTGAGCGTGGAGCCCGGTTCGAACAGGTCAGTTACAGCATGGTTGCGTAGCACCTGAAGGTTGGGCTTGGCGCGATTATTAGGGTTGTAACTTGGCCAATTGGCCAGCGCCAATACTTCGCCGCTTCGAGCATCCAGCACTACAATGGAGCCGGTTTTGGCATTATGTTGCTCGACCGCCAATTTTATTTCTCGGTAAGCCAAATATTGGATTTTGCTGTCTATACTCAGCATCAGGTTGCTGCCCGGCTTGGGCGTGCGAATGCTGGCGGCGTCTTCGACAATATGGCCCTTGCGATCCTTGATTACGCGTTGGCTTCCCGCTTTGCCACCGAGCTTATCCTGTAATGCCAGCTCCAGTCCTTCCTGACCGTTGTCGTCCACGTCAGTGAAACCGAGCAGGTGCGCCGTTATCCCCCCGCCTGGGTAATAGCGGCGATACTCACGCCGTAGCGAAACACCGGGCATGCCCAGCTTAACGATTTTTTCTGCCTGTTCGGGTGGTAACTGGCGCTGGAGATAAACAAAATCACGCGTAGTGTCGAATAAACGATTCTTCACTTCCTTTATATCCATACCCATGATCCGCGCTAACTGATTCACTTGTTGTGGTGTCGCTTCTACATCCTGCGGGCTGACCCAAATGGATTCCACTGGCGTGCTGATGGCGAGCGGCTCCCCATTGCGGTCGGCAATCATGCCGCGGTGCGCGCTAATGTCTACGACACGGCTGGAACTTGCATTCCCTTTCTGCTGCAGGAAATTATTGTGGATGCTTTGCAAATACACTGCACGTACGATCAATGCGCTCATGCCAGATAGCAACAGTGCAAATAATAGTCGAGAACGCCACGGCGGTAATGTTGTAAGCTTTGCGGCCTGTATATTGCTGGAGTAATTCATGGTTGCGTTAAAGATTCACTCAGCGCGTTAGTACGGATAAATTGGACTTGTCGGCCTTTCGGCACCTGCATTTGCAACTTATCGACAGCGATTTTTTCCACTCGCGCCGACATCGCCCAGGTACTCTGCTCAAGCTGTAATTGTCCCCATTCCACTTCCATCTGCTGCGAGCGGTCCTTTTCTTTTTGTAATTCCGCAAACAATTTGCGCGCCTTATCTTGTGAGGTCACAACACTCAGCGCGCAAATGATCACCATAAATAAGAGCAATAGACGCACCTTAGTCATGCGTTGCTCCTGCAAGTTCTGCTACGCGCATCACCGCACTGCGCGCCCGCGGGTTAATTGCCACTTCCTGCGATGAGGCGTGAATTGCTTTGCCAATCAGACGCAGCCTACCTTTTGGTATATCTGCAGCGCGAATCGGCAAATTACGCGGCAACTTATCGCCCTGCGCCATATCACGCAGAAAATGTTTGACCATACGGTCTTCCAGCGAATGGAAACTGATGGCCACGATACGTCCTCCTGGCCTTAGGCAATCCACACATTGCGGGAGAATCCGCGCGATTTCTTCGAGTTCTTGGTTGAGATAAATCCGTATAGCTTGAAAGGTACGTGTCGCCGGATTTTTCCCGGGCTCACGTGTGCGCACGGCCTGAGCAATAATTTCGCTGAGCTGACGTGTGCTGGTAATCGGTTTCTCTTGGCGTGCAGTAACAAGCGCTCTTGCAATCTGTGTAGCAAACCGTTCCTCGCCATAGTCACGTATCACCTCTCCAAGCAAACTTTCATCTACGGTGGCCAGCCATTCCGCTGCGGTTTGTCCGCTGCTGGTGTCCATACGCATGTCCAGCGGCGCGTCGAAACGGAAGCTGAAGCCGCGTTGCTCATCATCCAGTTGCGGCGAAGAGACCCCCAAGTCGAGTAACACGCCGTCCACTTTTTCAACCGCCAGTTTGCCCAGCAACTCGGTCAAGCGCGCGAATCCGCTGTGCACCATGACAAAACGTGGATCAGTAATTGCCCGCCCCACAGCTACTGCCGCAGGATCCTTATCCAACGCAATCAAACGACCCATCGCGCCCAGCTTTTGCAGTATCAGCTGACTGTGCCCACCCCGACCGAACGTGCCGTCCACATAGACACCATCCGGTTTAATCTGCAATGCCTCAATGGCTTCGTGCAATAAAACTGTTTCATGCAATAATTTTGGTGTGTGAGATAAGCAACCACTCACAACGTGAACCCCTCCAGTTCCGGGGGAAGCTCGCCATGGGCAAACGACAACGCCATTTCCTGCTGCGCTGTCCATTTTGCTTCATCCCACAATTCGAGTTTATTACCTTGGCCAATCAGCATTACGCGCTTATCAAGCATCGCATAGCCGCGCAAGGCAGGAGAAATCAGTATGCGTCCCGCTGCATCCATTTCGACATCTTCGGCGTAACCAATCAGGCGGCGTTGTAACGCACGTATGCGCGGATTAAGAGAGGATAGTTTTAGTAACTTGTCGCGTATCGGTTGCCATTCGGGCTGCGGATAACACAGCAAGCAACCATCCGTATCAGCAGTTAACACTAACTGACTGGCGAAATGAGCAAGCAAGATATCACGATGCCGAGCCGGTATCGCGAGCCTACCTTTGCTATCCAGACTGAGTTGTGCAGCTCCCTGAAACATTATCGCAACCCTGTACTTGCTTACCCACAAAAACCCACTTTTCCCCACTCTGGTTCACTATATTGAAAAATGTAGACTGGGTCAAGCAATAAAACAATATTTTTCTTTGCGCGACAAGCAGTTAGAGCCGAAAGCTGGTGTTGCATTAATTTCTTTAAAAAAGAATGGATTGCACAAAAATGCTAAAGCTATTTATGATATTTTTGTAGTTTGCGGGGCTGTTAGGCTTGCGGAATTGGATAAGGTATTTGAGGTTGTTTTTGTTTCATTCAAATGAAAGCAAAACTTGGTAGAAGCGTTCTTTTGACAGTGAAATTTTTTATGACGGCTTATTATTAAAGGACACCTCTAAAAATCCAATTTCGTCACAATACGGCGTTACTTGAAAAAATTATCGTTACATATCAATTATATGCCGCGCTCAAATTTTTTACTCGTGCCTTGTCTTGTTTAGAAACTTGAATTTTTAGAGGTGCCCTAAAGCCGTTTCCACCAAGATCATCAAATCTTGAATATTTATCGAAATTAAGTGAAGCCAGCCGATAAGCCGGGTTCTGTCGTGGACAGTCATTCCTCTAGGCGTTTCGTTACCTGACGCTCAAGCAACCTACCCGCAGGCGACGCGAGCCACGTCATTGCCTGCCTATTTGGTCTTGCTCCAGATGGAGTTTACCGTGCCGTCCGTGTTACCACGTCCGCGGTGGGCTCTTACCCCGCCGTTTCACCATCGCCGTTTCCTTGCGGAACTTAGGCAGACTATTCTCTGTGGCACTTTTCATCACCTCACGGTGTCCGGCCATTAACCGGCATCTTGCTCTATGGAGCCCGGACTTTCCTCCCCGCCCATGCTTGCGGACGCGGCGACTGTCTAGCCAGCTTCACAGCGATTTTACCACGGTGTAGAAATTCGTCTCGGGAAATAGATCGGGTGAGCTGTACTGGTTCAGCAATGCTAATTACACTTCGAACATGAATCCGGGACATTTAAATAAGTAGGTAAAATGACACTTGAGAGCAACTTGCGAATTAGCAATGCAGGCCATTTATTATTCGGCGCATCTTTGGCGGGGGGATTTTTGATGAATGCAAATAAAAATTTAATATAAAATGCTGAAAACCAGTCTTAAACTACTCATGCCACAATTTTCTTATTGCGATCACAAAGTAATTTTGTGATCCAAAATCAGTTATTTAACAATAAATTAAATTGGGATCATGTAAAGATAAAAATATAAAGGGTGGCAATCTGCAAATTGGCCAGATATTTTTGCCCTGAAACTAAAGAACTCATATTGCACTATCTATGGAGAATCGATGAACTCAGAAAACTTTTATGTCAACGCTTGGTTTGCTCAAGGCGTATCCTATGACAATCTTGAACAATACGAGGAGGCAATTGAGGCATATCGGCAAGCATTGCGTCTTCAACCAGAGTATGCCGATGCTTGGTATAATTTGGGCATTACTTATGGCAATCTAAAAAAATACGGCTTGGCGATTTTGGCGTATGAGGAAGCGGTGCGTATTGAGCCAGAGAAGGCCAGTGCTTGGTTTAATATGGGCGTGGCTTATTATTTCCAAGATAAGCGGGAAAAGGTGCGGGAAATTTACCAGGTTTTGCGCAAGCTTGATTTGACTATGGCGGAAGAGTATTCAAAAGCGGTATTTACTGAATTCAAGATAAGCCCTGGTTCACACTACAGTCCACCGCCTGACATTTGAATGTGCTGTACCAACACTTCGTGGGGATACCATTCTCCGCATCGTTGCAGTACCAATAGACAGTCTGTTAAAGATGGGCTAACTGCCCAGATAGGCGCGGCGCACGACAGAGCTCCCGAGAAGATTGGCAGCGCTGTCGGATAATGTAATCAGACCGCTTTCCAGCACATAACCGCGATGCGCCACTTCGAGAGCAAGCTTGGCGTTCTGTTCAACCAGCAGAATTGAAACACCCTGTGCGCAAATGTTGCGGATGGTTTCGAAAATTTTGACCACCATCATCGGTGCCAGTCCCATGCTGGGTTCATCCAGCATCAATAGTTTGGGGCGGCTCATCAACGCGCGCCCCAGAGCCATCATCTGTTGTTCGCCGCCGGACAACGTGCCGGCCAGTTGCATATGGCGCTCGGCCAAGCGCGGAAATAACTCGTAGATGTGCTGCATATCCTGCGCAATGGAGGATTCGTCGTTGCGGCAATATGCACCCATCAGCAAATTTTCTTTCACCGTTAGTCGCGCGAATACGCCACGTCCTTCAGGCACTAATACTAACCCTTCTTGTATAAGTTGATGTGCGGCGTGGTGTTGCAACGATATGCCGCGGTAATGTATTTTGCCTGCAGAGGGTTGTAGCAAGCCAGCTAACGCCTTAAGCGTGGTGGTCTTGCCGGCACCATTGCTGCCGATGAGAGCGACCAGTTCACCCGGTGCTACGTCGAGATCTATGCCTTTTAGTGCTTGGATGCCGCCGTAAGCTACTTTCAGATTTCGTACTTGCAACAGTGATCTTGAGTTAGATGCAATCATGGTTTCGTTATGCTAACAATATGAAGCGTCAGTTTTTTATGATTGGATTCCTGCCTGTGCAGGAATAATGGGCTCTGCTCCCAAATAAGCCATGATCACTGCCGGATTGCATCGGATTTGTTCCGGCACGCCCTCGGCGATTTTTTTGCCGTAATCGAGAACTGCCACGCGGTCGCACAGGCCGAG
>JANMWF010000156.1:0-5180 GCA_031393845.1 Nitrosomonadales bacterium
AAGTCGCGCAGGCTGCTGCCGCCTAGCGCAATGGCTTCCGTCAACGTTTCTTGTATCGTTTTTACCAATCGGGCGCAGCGCGGCCGACTAAGTTTTGCGGCCGGTAGTTGCGGGCGGATACCCGCGCGGAACAGAGCTTCATTGGCGTAGATGTTGCCGACGCCTACTACTAGATGATGATCCATGATGACCAGCTTGATTGCGGCATTGCGTTTTCGTATCGTACGATAAAGATACTCGGCATTAAATTCATTCTCCAGCGGTTCCACTCCAAGCTTCAGTAACAATGGATGCTGTGCGGGGTCACCTTCATGCCACAGCACCGCGCCAAAACGGCGCGGGTCACGTAGCCGCATAAGCATTCCATTTGCCAGCTTTAAATCGAAGTGATCGTGCTTTTCTGCCGCTATGTCCGAGGACAAAATGCGCAAGCTACCGGACATGCCGAGGTGAAGGATAAGCGTGCCGCTGTCGCATTTGATCAACAAATATTTAGCACGGCGATGCAGTGCGTGAATTATCTGGTTATGCAAGATGGTGGCCAATTGCTTGGGGATAGTCCAGCGCAACTGAGATGTGCGAATGACTACGTCCGCGATACGCTGGCCGACCAAGTGCGGCTTAAGTCCGCGCAGGGTCGTTTCGACCTCGGGTAGCTCAGGCATACGATTTTTCTCTGTTGATTGTCATTTCATATATGCACATGATTTACTATAACTAAATTAGTTATTGAGAATATACATATTTATTTTGTGGATAATATTTCGACTATTCACTGAAAAAATGGTTGTAAATCAGTCACAAATTTAAGCTAAAAGTGATGGCTTAGATAATTTGGCATGTTGACCTTAGGACAAGGAAGGCATTGCCCTTGTCGCCTTATTTTGTGTCAGAGCTTCCAGCAACTGCTTTTGCGCCTGCCGCTACAACATCGACAGTTGTACCAACTACCGCAACGCTGACCTTAACGGTTGTTGCAACCACGGTAACCGCAGCATCAGCGACAGTAACCACCGCGCAACCATTACAGAGAATGCAAATTAGGGTGTGTAGAAGGCAGACACGCATGGGGGTTCTAGGGCTGAGGTATTGAGCAAATGCGGTTACAAAATGATTACAGGGCACCTCTAAAAATCCAATTTTCGTCACAATACGGCGTTACTCGAAAAAAATTATCGCTTACATATCAACTATATGCCGCGCTCAAATTTTTTACTGGCGCCTTGTTTTGCCTAAAAACTTGAATTTTTAGAGGCACCCTACACTAAATTTTACATTACTTAACCTATGAACAGACAGACCTCTCTTCACTTGCGGGAAGAGAGCCGGTTTAATTTCTTCTGCGCCACCACAGAATAGCACCCGCCAGCATTAACAGCATAGGCATGGCAATCAGGAAGCTAGCACTGATGATGGTCAGATGGACCTTGCTCAGGGTAATCGCACCATCTTTCACTGCGCGGGGTTGAGTGGTGATGAGTCGCTCTTCGTTGCCTAGCCAGTTCGTCATGTTGATGCCGAGATCAAGATTGCCGCCGTTACCGGAATAGGCGTTGGCAAGAAACGAACCGCTCCCGACGATAACAATGCGTTGTTCACGATCATTTATGTTGCGTTGCAGGGCTAGCGCAATGGTTACTGGGCCGGGGATGTCATGGGTTTTGTTGAGGTGTGGCTTACCTTGCGGAATGACGCGGCTAACCCAGCCACGTGGCGCGGCCTCTACCAGCGTGGTGTGATGCCACGCAGCATTTTCCTCCCAGTCAATGGCGCGTGCAAAGGGGAAAGCCGTGGTCAAGTTAAAATTTTGCGTGATGGCATGTGGCGGGTAGCCCGCGCCCAGTGCCCAGGTTGCAGGGATATTCATTTCTTCTGCTGCTGGATCAATCACGATGCCAGGCGTGAGAATTATGTCCAATTTTTCAGACAGACGCTCCAGTCCATGCAATGGTTCGGCATCTACTAGCCACAGCAGGTTGCCACCCTTGGCGATATAGCGTAGAAGTTTATCAATTTCGCCCTGCATCAGGTCGATTTGCGGCTGCGTAATGATCAACATGCTGGCATTGTTAGGCACGTCTTGTGCCAGTGCTAAATTCAGGCTGTTGAGGCGAAAGCCATTTTGTTTCAGCCGGTTGCCGAATTCGCCGAGATCGTGGTTTGCGATGCCTTCCAGATTGCGTTCACCATGTCCATCAAGATACATAAGCAGTTGATTTTTTGTGTGAGCCATGCGTAATAACACGCTGGTAAGCGCTTGTTCGTTCAGCATGGTGAGATGTTCGCGCTTGCCGCCATATTCAACCAGCATCTCGCCATTGACATGAATGTTGACCTTGCGTGCTTCCTCCGGTTGCTTCACCGGGTCGATAAAGGTGAGCGAAATATCGGGTTTATAACGCTGATAGAGGGCGACAAAATCACGGGTTAGCCTGTGCATATCGCCCAAGTTGGCATCCTGACCGGTTACATACATTGTTAGCTTAATTTCACCGTGCAGCTGGTTCAGTACAGCTACACTGCTATCTGCCAAGCTGTTACTGGCGTTTTGGGTCATATCCCATTGTGCGGGGCGGTGTGCGGCGAGTTGATACAAAGTGACTATAGCGGCGACCAGCAAGGCAGTGAAGGCAAGGTTTTTAATGAGCAGATTGGGTTGAGAGAATTTCATGTCGGACGGCTATTAGCTATAAATGCGGTTGTTGTGCAGACGCCGTATCGTTAGCAACAGAAAGGCGAAACAAAACAGCAGGAAAAACATCAGGTCTGTACTATTCAACAGGCCAATATTGAAGCTTTGAAAATGGCTGGTGGGAGCGAGCGCGCGCCAAGTGTTGTTGTTATCCACTGCGCTGATTTCTACCAGCCACAGACCGAAAAATATGGCCAATGCACCGATGGCGGCCACCACTGGCTGTGCAGTGAGCGAGGAAATATATAGTCCCAATGCGACGTAGCTGGCGGCAAGCAGTATAAGTCCCAGCGTATTGGTGAGAAGAAGTCCTGTGTCTAGTTGCGTACCTGCGGCCAGTGTTAGCACCATCAACAGGCAGCTTGCGATGATGAGCAGCAGAAATAGCATTAGACCGACGAACTTCCCTAACACAATATGAATATCTGAAACCGGTGCGCTCATCAATAGTGTCAGGGTTTGGTTGCGCCGTTCCTCGGCGATCAAGCGCATGGTAAATATTGGGATCAGCATCATCAAAATCAGCGCAATGGTACCAAATAAGGGAGCCGCCACGGCTAATGTGGCGCCGGGCGCGTTGGCAAGCTGCGCAAGTTGTGACTGTACTTGTAAAAAGGCATCAAGGCGTGCCAGGAAAAACCAAGCGAAGATAAATTGCAGAGCGCCCAAAATCAACCAGGTCGAAGGGATGGCGAACAGGCTACGAAATTCTTTGTGCGCAATGGTTAAAATCATGATTTTTCGTCTTGAGTGATTTGCATAAATACATCTTCCAGCCGCGTTCGCAGCGGAACGAGTTGCTCCGCTTGCCAGCCATGTTGTGCGGCAAGCGCGAGCAGAGCAGCGCTTGGATTCGTGTTAACGGTATGCAGAATGCGGAACTGTGTGGCGGAAAGCTGGTCTACTTGCTGTACTTCGGCGATGGCTTGCAATACGGAAAGTGCAGGCGGCGCCAACAGAGTGACGATGAAGCCTGGTTGACTGCCGTATTGCTGCATTTTTGTACTGCTGTCGCCGTAAATTAGGCGACCGTGATGCATAATTTCGACGCGGTCGCAAATGCTTTCCACTTCGCCCAGCAGATGGGTAGAAAGGATAACGCTGTGCATGTTCCCCAATTCGCGGATCAATTCGCGTATGTCGCGGATTTGAGATGGGTCGAGGCCAACGGTGGGTTCGTCGAGAATGATTACTTCTGGCTGATGGATGATTGCTTGCGCAATGCCGACACGTTGCTGATAGCCCTTGGAAAGTGTCCCGATGATTTTTTTTCCACTGCCCTGTAAGCCGCAACGGCGCTTGGTTTCGGTCAAGGCATCCGCAATCTGCGCACGGGGTACACGATGTAGCTTGGCCGCGAATATGAGGAAATCATTTACGCTCATTTCCCGGTATAAAGGCGGCGTTTCGGGCAAGAATCCGGTTTTCGCCTTGGCGTTTTGAGGCTGGCGTGTCAGGTCGAAGCCGCATATTTCAATTTCTCCCGAATGCGGCAGCAGTGCGCCGGTCAGCATTTGTAGCGTAGTACTTTTGCCGGCCCCGTTGTGCCCAAGCAGGCCAAGCACCTCGCCACGCCGAAGCTCTAAGGATACGCCATGGATGACCTCGCGTTGACCGAAGCGGCGAATCAGGTTGCGTGCGGATAGTGTAATTGGTGCAGTAACTAACATTAGTGCTGATGCAGATTGTATGGAAAGGTGAATATAACCTAATATGTCGCTGTACATCATAATGAAATTATTCAATCATGTCGGGCAACAAAATTAGGGATGTTTCTAAGAAGTTTATAGTTTGCTTATATTTAAGACACGGATATAAAACGCGGAAAGACTTCGCAGCGATGCGTTTGGGCGCTTTTCGAATCTGAGTTACTCTTGGCTTTGACGCAATTTACAGTGACAAGGGCTCAATCAGAGAGCATATGCAATCCCATGATTTTTTATTTTTTTAAAACACCTACCTATTAAATATGATGAATTTAAAACGTAACATAGTTATTGTTGCATTGTTGTTGGTTTCTTGTGCGCACGCGTCGCAGCAGGAGGTGGGGCAAGCAGAGAAACCGGGATTTGAAGCTGAAAAGCAAGCGGAACTGCCCAAGCAGGAATTGACTGAGCAGGTTCTTTATGAGTATCTGCTGGGTGAAATGGCTCTGCAGCGTGGCCAGCCTGAGTTGGCTGCGCAGCTTTATTTAAAGCTGGCCAATTCCACGCGTGATCCGCGCCTGGCACGCTATGCTGCACATTTGGCTTTTGAGACGCGCCAAATGGACAAGGCGATGGCAGCATTCAATCTATGGCTGGAAATTGAGCCAGATTCACTGCTGGCGAAACAGGCCCTGGCCACCCTGCTGATAAGTGGCGGCAAGCTGGATGAGGCACGCCCGCATCTCGTGAGTCTTTTAGCGGCAGCGACGGAAAATGTCGGGAATATTTTTATGCGGATTTCCCCAATGATCGCAAGTTATCCCGATAAAAGTGCCGCATTC
>JANMWF010000172.1:0-5050 GCA_031393845.1 Nitrosomonadales bacterium
CTAATTGATCGTGTACTGTCATGCGAACCTGGCAAGAATATTGTGGCAATGAAAAATGTCACGATCAATGAGCCTTTTTTTAGTGGGCATTTTCCGCACTACCCGGTTATGCCCGGAGTATTGACTATCGAAGCGATGGCACAGGCTGCGATTATTTTGGCATTCAAGACGTTAGATACCAAGCCGGACGACAAGTCGGTTTATTATTTTGTTGGTATTGATGGGGCGCGTTTCAAGAAGCCGGTAATTGCGGGCGACCAATTAATATTAAAGGTGTCGTTTCTTCGTAATTCGCGCGGCCTGTGGAAGTTTTCTGCGAGTGCAGAAGTCGACGGGAAGATCGCGGCAGAGGCTGAATTGATGTGCACGGTACGGGAATTGTAATGTTTCACCCGACAGCCCTTATTCACCCAAACGCCAAGTTGGCAAGTAACGTTGAGGTGGGTGCATATTCAATAGTCGGCGAGCATGTCGAGATTGGCGAAAACACTCATATCGGCCCACATGTAGTGATCAGTGGACATACCAGAATTGGCCAGAACAACCGAGTTTTTCAATTTTGTTCACTAGGAGAAATTCCGCAAGACAAGAAGTATGCTGGTGAGCCGACACGTCTTGAAATTGGTGATAACAACACCATTCGCGAATTCTGTACTTTCAATATAGGCACCTCACAGGATGCTGGCGTGACACGTGTTGGGAACAATAACTGGATTATGGCTTATGTGCATTTGGCGCATGATTGTCAAATCGGAAACCACACTATTTTTGCTAATAACGCAACTCTGGCCGGGCATGTCAAAATTGCTGACTATGCAATACTGGGAGGGTTTTCCTTGGTACACCAGTTCTGTCAAATTGGCATGCATGCAATTACTGGGATGGGATCTGTTCTCTCACAGGATGTTCCGCCTTATGTCACTGCCGCTGGCAATCCTGCTACACCCCACGGCATTAATTCGGAAGGGTTGAAGCGGCGTGGTTTTTCAAGTGCAGCGGTGATGGCGATTAAGCGCGCCTACAAGACCCTGTACAAATCCGGGTTGATGCTAGAGCAGGCAAAAGTCACCATTGAAGAACAGGCAGCAGAATATCCAGATCTAAATGCACTGGTTGATTTTCTAGGTCGTTCGCAACGCGGCATTATTCGTTAATCTCGTTACATGACACAGCAAGTAAAAGTAATCGGCATTGTTGCCGGTGAAGCTTCGGGTGATCTGCTCGCCAGTCATATGATGGAAGAGCTAAAACGGGTAGTGCCCGGTGTGAGATTCATCGGAATCGGTGGACCTAAGATGCAGGCAGTTGGTATGCAAGTGTTATTCCCGCAGGAAAAACTTGCGGTGTTCGGTTATATTGAAGTGCTGAAACATTATTGCGAAATAATGCGTATTCGTCGCAAGCTTCGAGCGTATTTCTATGCTCAACCACCAGATTTGTTTATTGGTATTGATGCGCCAGACTTTAATTTTGATCTAGAGTTGAAGCTCAAGGAACACGGCATTCCCACCATACATTACGTTAGTCCATCTATTTGGGCATGGCGCGGCGAACGCATCCACAAGATTAAGCGTGCGGTATCGCATATGCTGGCGTTATTTCCTTTTGAACCCCCACTATATGAAAAAGCAGGCATTCCTGTAACCTATGTCGGACACCCTCTGGCCGATATGTTGCCGGAGGAACCTGATCGGGACGCAATGCGCAAGCAAATGAGTTTGCCCACTCAAAGCAAAGTGTTCGCCTTCCTGCCAGGGAGCCGCCAGAGTGAGGTGCGAAATCTGGCTGTAACCTTTATTGACACCGCTAGAATTATTTTACAAAAATTGCCTGAATCAATCTTTCTTGTACCATTGGCGACCATTGAAACGCGTCATATTTTTGAGGAAATTTTGAGACATTGCGGGGGACAGGATTTGCCAATCAGGATCCTATTTGGTCATGCGCACGATGCGATAATCGCTGCAGATGTTGTGCTGGTTGCATCGGGTACTGCTACTTTGGAAGTTGCGTTGCTCAAACGTCCCATGGTTATCACTTACAAAATGCCAGCCTTATTATATTGGCTATTGAAGCCCAAGGCATACCAGCCATATTTCGGCCTTCCAAACATTCTTGCAGGTAAATTCGTAGTGCCGGAGCTGCTGCAGAATGATGCAACACCGGATAATCTTGCACAGGCACTGCTAAACTGGCTCACCAACAAGCAGGCAGTTACAGAGCTAGAAGCAAACTTCGCCGATATGCATTCCACGCTTAGGCAGGGTAATGCGCATAAGGCGGTGCAAGCTATCCTGCCATATTTGGGTGTGCAAGAAAAGGGGGGAGTCAAGTGAAAAACCACCTGCTTATCTGTGGAGTGGATGAGGCCGGGCGCGGCCCGTTAGCCGGGCCAGTCTATGCCGCTGCGGTAATATTGGACAACTGTCGGCCAATAGAGGGGCTGGGCGACTCCAAGAAGCTCAGCGAAAAGCGGCGCAATTATCTGGCGTTGGAAATAAAGCAACATGCCTTGGCGTGGGCGATTGCAGAAGCTTCAGTCAAAGAGATTGATTCCATCAATATTTTGCGTGCCAGTCTATTGGCTATGCGCCGTGCAATTGAAATGCTGCATATCCGACCGCATGAGGTTTTGGTCGACGGCCTGTATTGCCCGGATACGGGACTACCGAGCCGTGCCATTGTGCGAGGGGATAGCAGTGTTGCATCCATTTCGGCAGCCTCTATCTTGGCCAAGACCGCGCGTGATGCAGCCATGCTGTTACTGCATGATACCTATCCACAATATGGTTTTGCTGCGCACAAGGGCTATTCGACTGAGGCGCATCTGGTGGCATTGAGAATGCATGGCGTTTCCGCCGAACACAGAAGAAGTTTCCGACCCGTACGAGAAGTATTACAACAAGAGAGGGGATAAAGCTGACGACCACTGCACTCAACCAGTGGCGGCGGCTCACCGGCCAGCCGGTTGAAGAGCGCGCCCCATTCAAGGCGCTGGACGACGTCACTTTCTTGGTCGAGCAAGGCGAGACGCTCGAATGAGATCGTAGCCAAATGGATAGACTTCTTCGTATTGCAAAGCAAATCAAGCCAGAGCGGATTACAAGGAGGCTCAAATGACACCCAGCATTATCAATGTTGTTTCCGCAACACAGGTTGGCGAGTACAAAATCCACTTGTGCTTCGACGACGGAACAGCACAGGACATTGACTTCGGTCCATTTCTGACACGGGCCCAACATCCCGAGATTCACGCTTACCTTGCGCAAGACCATTTTGCGGCATTCAGGGTGGAGCACGGGGAGTTGGTCTGGGGCGATTATGACTTGTGCTTTCCTGTAATCGACCTATACAAAAACCAGATCGAGAAGCACGCTTTGCTCGAAGCGGTTACATGACAGCTCAGGAATACCGGCACCCCACCAATAAAACGCCTATAAAAGCAACTTATTGAGGTTTCCATAATTGGCGACAACATGCGAAACCCGCCACTCCATCATTCCGGCGGAGGCCGGAATCCAGCTTGCTATTATTGAGCTTTGCATAAAACGTGTCAGAAGATCATTCGCTACAAAACACCCCAATAAAGTCAGAAATTGCAGGAGGTAAGGAAAAACGCTAGACTTGGCCAACTGTGAAAGGACACACCATGAGCGAAAACGTAGAAAACTTGATTTTAGAGCACTTGCGCGGAATGCGCGCTAGCCAAGAACGTATGGAACACGAATTACGCGAGATCAAGAACAGAATAACAAGCGTGGAAGCTGGTGTAGCCGGAATTCGCCGGGATGCAGCGCACGATAACGATAAAATCGTTCAACAGCAAATAGGTTTAGACCAACTCAGCGAAAGACTGGAACGCATCGAGAAACGGCTGGAATTATCCAACGGATAATTTGCTTCACCAATAAGCCTTTTCGTAGACTGTGTAAAAACTCTGTGGATACCGGAATGCAAAAGTGTTGATTATTCCTGATCCCAAGAAGGAAATACCATTAGGTACGTTTGCATCTATTCTCAGGCAGTCCGGCCTTAACAAAGAAGTTTTTAAATAACTATGCCCATCATCGAAGTCAACCACGTCACCTAGGAATGCCAGCTTGGCCAATTGCAGAGCCTGAAAAACACCGCGCTAAACCAGTGGCTGCAACTCACAGGCCAGCCGGTTGAAGAGCGCGCCCCATTCAAGGCACTGGATGACGTCACTTTCTTGGTCGAGCAAGGCGAGGTTGCTGGTATTATTGGCCCCAACGGGGCTGGCAAGAGTAACGAAAATTGGTGTCTGGCCCTATTTGATCATTATTGATGGAGGTAAAAATGAAATACCGTGTCATTGTCCAGCAAGACGAAGACGGTATGTTCGTGGCGGAGGTTCCCGCCCTTCCCGGATGCATGTCCCAAGGTGCGACACGAATCGAGGCAATAGCCAATATCCGAGAGGCCATAGAAGCTTATCTGGAAAGTCTGAAGGACCACGACGAGCCCATTCCCCCTTCCATCGATGAAGAGGTCGTTGAGGTGGCTGCGTGAGCAGCCTGCCTCAAGTTTCGGGTCGTAAAGTCGTGGCAGCCTTGGCAAAAATTGGCTTTGAAAAAGACCGTCAGAAAGGGAATCACATCGTGCTCCGTCAGGTTGAAGCACCTCATCGCCGTCTCGTAATTCCCGACCATGACGAAGTTGCAAAGGGCACACTTCGCGCCATCATCAAGCAAGCGGGCCTTACCGTAGATGAACTTATTGGCTTATTGTGACATCGTGACGAAACGTATGTCCTTTACAATATACTAACCACGAATCACTAACCGCTGCTCTCTAACCGCTATGCCCATCATCGAAGTCAACCACGTCACCAAGGAATGCCAGCTTGGCCAATTGCAGAGCGTGAAAACCACTGCGCTCAACCAGTGGCGGCGGCTCACAGGCCAGCCGGTTGAAGAACGTGCCCCGTTCAAGGCACTGGATGACGTCAACTTCAGCATCGAGCCAGGCGAAGTTGCTGGTATTATTGGCACCAACTGGGCCAGCAAGGGTAACGAGAATTGGTGTCTGG
>JANMWF010000220.1:0-15695 GCA_031393845.1 Nitrosomonadales bacterium
TGACAGCTCGAGCTGAGCAAGTATTTTTTGCATACTCGCAAATTTGTCATGAACGCCTTGATACAGATGCGAGATGCCGAGATGATGCGCGCGTAGCTCTACACACCGGGAGGTACGACCAGTAATAATGGCCAGTTCCACCCCGGATGCTTTGAGCATTTTTAAGCCATGTCCGTCAAGCGAATTGAACCGTTTAAATTCTTCACCCGAGTCGGTTAAATAAAGGCCGCCATCTGTCATGATGCCGTCCACATCAAAGGCGATGAGGCGAATGGATTGTGCTTGACTTAGCGACATCAAATTACTTTCGCCCGCAGCAGATCATGCATATTCAGAGCGCCTACCAGCATATTGTTTGAATCTATCACCAGCATCTGGCTGATGTTATATTGTTCCATGATCTGTACCGCTTCGACTGCCAGTGCATCCGGCATAATACTGCGCGGATTGCGCGACATGACGGAGCTGATTGTAGTGGTGGTGAAATCAACACGCTTTTCCAACGTACGGCGTAAATCTCCATCCGTATAGATACCCAGTACCTGCCGAGCATCATCTACTATGGCGGTCATACCTAACCCTTTGCGCGAGATTTCAAGCACTGCCTCGGCCAACGTTGCATTTTGATTCACCGCAGGAATCCCCTTGTCTGAATGCATAATGTCGCGCACATGGGTAAGCAGGCGGCGGCCCAAGCTTCCACCAGGATGCGAACGAGCAAAATCTTCCTCCCTGAACCCCTTGGCATCCAGCAGCGCCACGGCCAGTGCATCGCCCAATGCTAGCGCTGCCGTGGTGCTGGCAGTGGGGGCAAGCCCCAGCGGGCAAGCCTCCTTGTCCACCGCCGCATCGAGATGTGCATCCGACGCCGCTGCCAAGCTGGACTGCGGATTGCCTGTCAGGCTAATCAGCCGTGCCCCCTGACGTTTAATGACTGGCACTATAGTCAGTAATTCCTGACTTTCTCCGGAATACGACAACGCAATGAACACATCTTTAGCGGTGATCATGCCTAAATCGCCGTGGCTCGCTTCGGCGGGATGTACAAAATACGCTGGAGTACCCGTGCTAGACAGCGTAGCGGCGATCTTGCGTGCAATATGGCCGGACTTACCCATCCCGCTTACAATCACACGGCCTTCGCAGGCTAAAATGATATTTAACGCCTGCAGGAAATTTTCATCAATGCGTTGCGTAAGTGCCAATACAGCTGCGGCTTCAATGTGTAATACCTCGCGAGCTAAATCAAGCGCGCGCGGGGTGGCGAAGATGGCTTTGTTCATGGTGACGAATTATAACAGTGCCATTCGGGTGTAGTGCAATTTTGAAAGAACGGAACGGGCGCGAATAACTTCTCTCTTATACGCTCCAACGCAATCTGAAAGGCGTTGTATTTGAAATATCCACTGTACATGTTGCCGTTATGCATGCGATTTCAATAGTTGAGACTTGTGAGGCGTCTTACTCTCAACGAGTTCACGATCCCATTCTGAACCGGGCGGACTGCGCATGCGCATGCAAGCCCTCACCGAGGGCCAACACTGCTGCAATTTCGCCCAACACTCCTGCGCCCTGCTCGGATACTTGAATCAAGCTGCTGCGTTTCTGGAAATCATACACCCCCAGCGGGGAAGAAAAACGTGCCGTGCCGGAGGTTGGAAGGACGTGATTGGGACCGGCACAATAATCACCGAGCGACTCGGAAGTATAACGACCCAAGAAAATTGCCCCGGCATGCTTGATTTTTGGCAGCCATTGCTGAGGATTGTCCACTGAAAGCTCAAGATGCTCAGGTGCTATACGGTTACTGATAACACAAGCCTCGTCCAAATCAGCCACTTCAATCAAAGCACCGCGGTTCTCTAATGCAGTGCGTATGATGTCACAGCGCGGCATCTGTGCCAGCAGACGATCTGCACTTTGCGCCACGGCTGTAGCAAAAGCAGCATCCGGTGTCAGCAGAATGGCCTGCGCTAATTCATCGTGCTCTGCTTGAGAAAATAGATCCATCGCAATCCAGTCTGGATCGGTTTGTCCATCGCAGATCACCAGAATTTCTGATGGCCCTGCCACCATATCAATACCCACTACGCCGAATACGCGGCGCTTGGCGGCGGCCACGTAAGCATTGCCGGGGCCGACGATTTTATCTACACGCGGCACGGTTGCCGTGCCATAGGCCAGCGCAGCAATCGCTTGCGCTCCGCCAATGGTGAAGACCCGATCGACCCCAGCCAGATGGGCTGCTGCCAGCACCAGTGCGTTTCGCACTCCGTCTGGAGTCGGTACTACCATAATGAGTTCGCCGACCCCAGCCACTTTTGCTGGCAGCGCATTCATCAGTACTGAAGATGGGTAGGCAGCCTTGCCGCCCGGCACATACAGACCAACCCGATCCAATGGCGTAATCTGCTGACCGAGCAGGGTGCCGTCCGTTTCAGTATAGCTCCATGAAACTTGCAATTGCTTTTGATGGTAAGCAGTAACGCGCTGTGCGGCCTGCTCCAGAGCGGCGCGCTGTGCGGCGGGTAATCCCTCGAAGGCAGCCAGCAAGACAGCAGGAGGCAGTTCCAGTGCAGCACTATCATGCACCTCCATACGATCAAAGCGTCGGGTGTATTCGAGTAGAGCCACATCGCCACGTGTGCGGACATCCGCCAGAATAGCCGCGACAGTCGCGTCCAGCTGGTGATTCTGAGTCGCCTCGAAAGCCAGCAGCCTATCCAGTTGTATATGGAAATCTGGCTGTCGAGTAGAAAGCCGTCTGATGTTCATTGAACTACCGCCAAGGAAAACGCATCCAGCATAGGCTGAATAGCCGCATGTTTGAGTTTAAGTGAGGCCTGATTTACCACCAGACGCGAGGAAATCGCAGAGACCTCTTCTACCGCCTTGAGATAATTGGCCTTCAGTGTGTTGCCACTGCTGACCAAGTCCACGATTGCATCTGACAAACCAACCAGTGGAGCCAGCTCCATCGAACCATACAATTTGATCAAATCCACATGCACACCTTTAGCCGCAAAATGCTCGCGTGCGGTCTGCACGTATTTGGTCGCCACACGTAGACGCGCGCCCTGACGCACTGCGAATTCATAATCAAAATCATTCCTTCCTGCCACCATCATGCGGCAACACGCAATATTCAAATCCAGCGGCTGATACAAACCAGTGCCGCCATGCTCGTCGAGCACATCTTTGCCCGCGATCCCCAAATCAGCAGCTCCGTATTGCACATAAGTCGGCACATCAGAAGCACGCACGATAATAAGACGTACGTCGGCACGATTGGTGGATAAAATCAACTTGCGCGAAGGCTCCGGGCCTTCCAACGGCGTGATACCCGCCGCCTGCAGCAAAGGCAAGGTCTCTTCAAAAATGCGCCCTTTGGATAAGGCGATGGTAATCATGCGGTATCTTTCATTTATTTGATGCGAAATATGTTCGCTCCGAGTTGCGACAGTTTTATTTCTATATGTTCATAACCACGATCCAGATGGTAAATGCGATCAATGACAGTTTCGCCCTGCGCCACCAATCCGGCAATAACCAGGCAAGCAGATGCACGCAAATCCGTTGCCATCACCGTTGCGCCTTCCAGATGATCAACCCCGTGAACCAAGGCAGTATTACCTTCCACGTCAATCTTTGCACCAAGACGACGCAATTCCTGCACATGCATAAAACGATTTTCAAAAATCGTTTCCACTACCATCGCGCTGCTATCTGCAATAACATTCAACGCCATAAATTGTGCTTGCATATCAGTAGGGAATGCTGGATACGGCGCAGTACGCACGTTCACCGATTTTGGCCGACCCGTCATGTCCAAGTGGATACTCTCATTATCGCTACGGATGCGCGCACCGGCTTCAACAAGTTTTTCCAATACGGAATCGAGGATATCCGCTCGCGTATCGAGTAACACGATGCTACCGCCCGTTGCCGCTGCCGCCACTAGAAAAGTCCCACTCTCGATACGATCCGGCATGATGCGGTGGGCTGCACCATGCAATCTGTCCACACCGGTTATGACAATCGTGTGGCTGCCTGCCCCCTCTATTTTCGCACCCATTGCAATCAGGCAATGCGCCAAATCCACCACCTCCGGTTCGCGCGCCGCATTTTCCAGTACCGTTACCCCTTCTGCCAAAGCAGCAGCCATCATCAGATTTTCTGTGCTGGTCACACTGACGATGTCGAATAAAATTCGTGCGCCTTTGAGGCGTTTTGCCTGCGCATGAATGTAGCCATGCTCAATGAAAATTTGAGCACCCATTGCCTGCAGGCCCTTGATGTGAATATCGACGGGGCGCGAACCAATGGCGCAACCACCTGGCATTGATACGCGAGCCTCGCCGAAGCGCGCCACCAAAGGACCTAGCACTAGCACTGCAGCACGCATGGTCTTTACCATGTCATAAGGCGCTTCCAGCTTGTCCACATGCGCACCATGCAAAGTCATCTCGTCACCTTGCACAGCAGCCTTCACGCCCATCTGCTCCAACAATTTACGCATGGTTGCGATATCGTGCAAATCCGGCATGTTGCTTAACTGCAAGACATCACTCGTCAACAGGCTGGCACACATCATAGGCAATGCCGCGTTTTTGGCACCGGAAATACGCACTTCGCCGCGCAATGGAAAGCCACCTTGTACAACTAATTTTTGCATGCTGGCATCTTTAAAAATCTCGATTTTATCTTACATGTATTCTGGCCATACCTTCGTTATGTCAGTACCGCAATTTATATCCGGACTTTAACAACCCCAAAGACAACAACGTAAGACCAAGCATGCACCCACCCGCCACTATCAAACTCACCCAAGGAGAAATGTCCGACACGCCGAAAAAACCATAACGAAAACCATCTATCATATAAAAAAATGGGTTAAAACGCGACAACGTCTGCCAAAAAGGCGGCAGCGAGTGAATGGAATAAAATACGCCGGACAAAAAAGTCAACGGCATGATAATGAAATTCTGGAACCCTGCGAGTTGATCGAATTTTTCTGCCCACATCCCGGCCACCACCCCCAGTGAGCCAAGCATCGCACTACCCAGAACGGCAAACAATATAATCCAGATTGGAAACAGCAACGGCGGCTGGGCAAACCACAGTGCGGCCAAATATACGCCTATGCCGACCACCAAGCCGCGCAGCATGGAAGCAAGCACATATGCCGCAAAGAATTCCCAATAGGCAATCGGCGCCAGCAGCACGAACACGATATTGCCAGTAATCTTGGACTGAATCAGGCTGGAAGAGCTGTTGGCAAAAGCGTTCTGCAACATTGCCATCATCATTAGTCCCGGGACAAGGAAGGCCGTGTAATGCACCCCCGGATACACCTCGACATGCTGTGCCAGCACATGCGAAAAAATCAGCAGATAGAGCAATGCGGTCAGCACTGGAGCCAGCACGGTCTGGAAGCCCACCTTCCACACCCGGAATACCTCCTTGTAGAGCAGGCTGTAAAAACTCAACGCCCGCCTCACTGCACGGTCCGCCCCACCAAACGCAGAAATACTTCTTCCAGATCAGGCTGCTGCAAGGTCATTTCCTGCACCGCAACCCCAGCCACACGCAGTTCCCCCAGCACTGACTCCAATGCTTGATAGGTTGGCAAAGTCAGCAGGTAATCGCTGTCCGTCTGTTCGACCACGTGCGGCAGCAATGCAACAGGTAGGCAACCCGCTAGTTTCAGTCTGACGCGACAACCGGCCAAACTACTAAGTAAATTTTGTGTGCTATCCAGCGCTACAATCCGGCCGTGTTTAAGCATGGCAATTCGTGTGCATAAAGCTTCAGCTTCTTCCAGATAATGGGTAGTTAACAGAATGGTATGCCCCTCGCGGTTAAGCTGCTGAATGAAGCGCCATAACGATTGGCGCAGCTCCACGTCCACCCCGGCAGTCGGTTCATCCAACACAATAACGGGCGGCTTATGCACCAAGGCTTGCGCCACCAACACACGGCGCTTCATGCCACCGGACAGGCGGCGCATATTGGTATCGGCCTTACCGGTCAAATCCAAGTGGTGCATCACCTCATCGATCCAGGCGTCGTTACGACGGAATCCAAAAAAGCCTGACTGCAAACGCAACGTTTCGCGCACTGTGAAGAAAGGATCAAAGGCCAACTCTTGCGGCACCACACCCAACACGCGACGACTAGCACGATATTGCTTGACTACATCGTGCCCCAGTACGGACAGCTGCCCACCATCTGGCAATGCAAGTCCGGCCAGCAGGTTAATCAGAGTAGTTTTGCCCGCACCGTTGGGACCAAGCAAACCGAAAAACTCACCCTGCTCGATACGCAAATCCACGCCGTCCAACGCTTGTAATTGGCCATAGCGCTTGCGTGCTTGACGCACATCGATGGCAGGTGGAGTCAAATTGAATAACTCAAGGCTGAGCGGAATCATTGCCGCATAGCGGCAGCATGTCCACAACGCCATACAAACGGGCCAAACTTAACAAATTTTCTGGAACATGAGCGAAACACAGTTTCACACTGCTACTCTGCGCCTCGCGTAGCCAAGCCAGCAGCAAACTGACCGCGGCAGAATCCACCGTCTCTACCTGAGCCAGGTCAACCACCAGCGGTGTTTCTCCAGAGGTTTGCAAACCATTTTTGAACAGGGATGTAACCGTTTCAATGGTCAGATGACTCGGTACTTGCACACGGTCTTCGTCACGGCTGATCACTTGGACGCCGCCTTAGACACCATTGTGCCGGTCTTCGCCTGGTTATTTTCCACTAACGTTTTAATTAATCCATCTATTCCGCTCTTCTGGACCTGCTCAGCGAAGGTACCGCGATAGTTGGTTACCAAACTCACACCTTCGATCGACAAGTCGTACACCTTCCAACCATTAGCAGTCTTTTCCATATCATAATTTACGGGCAGAGGTGGCTTGCCTTTATTAAGAATAGAAGTTTTTACAGTCACCTCGGTGGCATCATTTACCATTTTTAGTGGCTTCACTTCTACCTCCTGATCCTTGTAAGTAGTGAATGCGGTGGTGTAAGTGCGCACCAGCAAATTGCGAAACTCAATTTCCAAGGCTTTCTTCTGTTCCGGCGAAGCATTGCGCCAATTCTTGCCTACGGCAAGCCTGGTCATATGTGTAAAATTAAAATGTGGCAGCACCTTTGCATCCACCAATTCATTAACTTTTTTCTTATTACCGGCCTGAATATCCTTGTCCTGCTTAACGATGGACAGGACTTCATCCACGGTATTTCTGATTAGCGCTTCCGGCTCTGGCATGTCCGCACGCACGCCCAGTGACACACACGCCAGCAACACCCCCATCCACAATGCAATTATTTTGTTCATATACACCTTTAGCAATTTATTTATTAAGTTATTTGGAATTTTCAGCCTTGCTATATAAGAACCTGCTGATTAAATCCTCCAAGACTACGGCAGACTGTGTTTTCTTGATTTCGTCGCCTGCCTTCAGAAGTACTTCATCACCACCCGGAATCAAACCAATGTACTGCTCACCTAACAATCCTGAAGTCAAAATATTAGCGAAGGTATCTTTGGGAAACTGGTAACGCTTGTCTATAGTCATTGTCACTTTAGCTTCGTAGCGCTTGGGGTCGAGGCTGATCTGAGCCACTCGCCCAATGAGTACTCCAGAACTTTTGATGGATGCCTGGGACTTGAGGCCACCAATATTAGAAAAATGAGCCTGCAACTGATATGTCTCGGACATATTGTATGTACTCAAGTTGCCCACCTTGAGCGCAAGCACTGCCAATGCCGCTAAGCCTGCCACGACAAATATGCCGACCCATAAATCCAGCGTGGTGCGTTTCATACTACTCCCCTTGAAACATGAATGCGGTCAAAATAAAATCCAAAAATAAAATTGTCAGCGACGACTCGACTACTGTGCGCGTGGTTGCACCGGACACCCCTTCAGCGGTGGGTGGGGCATCATAGCCTTCGAACAATGCTATAGCAGTCACTGCCAATCCAAACACAAAGCTCTTAATCATCCCATTCACTATGTCGTGCTGAAAGTCGACCCCAGCCTGCATTTGCGACCAGAACGAACCTTGATCAACGCCGATCAGCACCACCCCCACTACATATCCACCAAATACACCCATGGCAGAAAATAACGCCGACAGCAGCGGCATAGAGATGACCCCAGCCCAAAAACGAGGCGCCACCACGCGCGCCATCGGGTTGATCGCCATCATCTCCATCGCGGAAATCTGTTCGGTGGCCTTCATCAAACCAATCTCCGCAGTCATCGCCGAACCAGCGCGACTCGCAAACAACAGGGCAGCCAGCACCGGCCCCAATTCGCGCACCAGACTTAACGCTACGAGTGATCCTAGTGCAGATTCAGCGCCGTAGCGTTTGAGTGTCTCATAGCCCTGCAATCCCAACACCATGCCAACAAACGTGCCGGCCACCAAAATTATAATAAGCGACATCACCCCACTGGAGAACAGCTCCTTGATGGTCAAGTGAAAGCGTCGGAAGCTGGTCCCGGAATAAAACAGGATCATTATGAAGAAGCGGGAGGCATATCCAATACGCCATACCGCATCCACTATACGATGTCCTAAGAACCTCAGATTTTCAACAATCGTCATCGCCCGGGCCGCAAATTTAAATCTTGCTCGTAATTACTGGACGGATAATGGAATGGGACCGGGCCATCCATTTCGCCATGCACGAATTGATGCACGAACGGCTTATCGGAAGTGCTGATTTCAGCCGGAGTCCCTTCTGCAACCACCACCCCATCGGCAATAAAATAAATATAGTCGACAATCTTAAGCGATTCCTGTACGTCATGCGTGACCACTACCGAAGTCGCGCCCAGCGCATCGTTTAAACTACGAATGAGATTGCCCACCACGGTAAGCGAGATGGGATCCAGCCCGGCAAACGGCTCATCGTACATAATCAACATTGGATCCAACGCCACCGTACGCGCCAGCGCCACGCGTCGCGCCATGCCGCCTGAAAGTTCAGCAGGCATCAAATGATGCGTGCCGCGCAAACCCACCGCATTCAGCTTCATCAGCACTAAATCCCGGATGATCTCTTCCGGCAGATCAGTATGCTCGCGCATCTGAAACGCCACATTGTCATACACTGACATATCCGTGAATAACGCCCCAAATTGAAACAGCATCCCCATCCGGCGACGCATGAGATACAAGCCTTTATGATCAAGCTTATGTATCACCTGCCCATCAATTTTCACATAGCCCCTGCTTGGCTTGAGCGCACCGCCGATAAGCTGTAGCAATGTGGTCTTGCCACAGCCGCTGCCGCCCATAACTGCAATCACCTTGCCCTTGGGAAAAGTGAGATTGACTCCTTTTAGTATGGGGCGGCTGTCATAGGCAAAATTGACGTCGCGAATTTCGACCAGCGCTTGAGATGACACGTATCAACACCTAGATTGTCCGGTAGACAGCCATTCTAAACCATGCCATCGCTTAATCGCAACATTAGCCACTAGAGATGTAGTGCGTAAAGAAACTGTCTGGACTTGTGGTACATGGTTTGCCCGGTGTAACCCCAATCGTCCATTTATGTATTCTCGTAGCGAGCCGCGATTACTATCAAAAGCGAACCATAATTCCCCAACAATTACAATATAATTTATGACTGGTTACTGGGGATACGTATTTAGAGGTGCCTTTTAGCAAGATGCACTCGCTTCTAATGCAGTGGTATTGAGCACAGAATCAAAGTCCTTACCGCTTTTCACTTCCGTAATAAGGTGTGCAAGCCCTGCACGTCCAGCGTGTAGACACCACTCACCAACTGCCCGCCTTGATGTGCCGTAGCTTAATTGCCAATTGTCATTTCCCAGCGGGATTGCTTTGCCAATAGCTGTCAATTCTGGTGCATTGCGACCATTGTCTGTTGCCTGAAGCCATGCACCTTCCGTGTATCGCGGATCTTCACTAACAAGAACGGCAAGCCCTTCATCAAACCAGTCTGGAATTTCACGCCAAGACCTGAATACACCTACTCGGTTATGGAGTTCAATGTGTGAAAGTTCATGTGCGGCTATTACCACGTCCAAGCCGCGAGGAGAGAGCAGCAGCATGGAATCTCCATAGGTCTTACCCTTTGCGGTGACGCCTCCATGCGAAACAAAGCATTTCTCGGTGGAACATGCGAACACCTTAGGTGATCCCTCAATGCCACCGAAAAAGGCAGACACACGGCTCTTGGCTAAGTCCAATATTTTTAGAAATTCCTGCCGCTGGCTGACCGACATTTGATCGTCCGCATACATGTGCTCGCTGATTTCTGAAAACCCGAACCAACTGGGCGCAAAAAGCTTTGTACTCCGAACCGTACTGCATCCAGACGTGCATAAGACAAGCGTAATGATAAGCAAGTATTTAAGCATCTAAAAATAGCGTTTATCCGCTGCCCTCCCCGCGCTTGCTAAACCTGCCACCTATCGGCGGTGGATAAACCTTGTTGAACTGAACCACCGGAGAGTAGTACCTATGGAGATTGTAAGGTTCTAAAGCGTGGCGTCAACCAAAAGTCATGAGAGAACCGCAAGGATCGGAGATATATTCGTCAATTACAGCAAGCGAATTGGGAGGCTGAATGAGGAGGCGGTAGAATTGGAGCATCACCGCGATAGCGGTTTAGTGCAACGGATATCAGGCCGTTAAATCAATTTATAAACGTTCGGGTTGATGAGCCAATAGAACAAGCTATAATGACTTATTCTTAGTATCTAACCGAACGACAAACCCATGCCAAACGACAACGAGCTTACACCTAGTACCGACCAACTCACACCGAGCACCGACACGTCTATGCCTGTTGTTGGTAAGCCATTGTCTAAAAAAGACATACCCATGATTCCGATGAGTGACTGGGATATTGATGACAATCCTCCCATGGTTCCCGCTTATCCCGATGTTCCCAAGGCACTAAACGAAAACCCTAATTTGGTCGCTGACCCCCGAAATTATCCAAAGAAAAAACCAGTCAAGCGTGAATCCAGCCCTTCCGGATGGACAGATATGTCGCATATTCTGCCACCGGAAATACATCCCTTGTATAGAAAAGGATGGCTCGGTGCGCTTGAACTGAATAACCGAGTTGTTATGGCGCCAATGACCCGCAGCCGAGCTGCGCTAGGCAACGTACCGAATGCGATGAATGCAATGTACTACTCTCAACGCTGTTGTGCTGGCCTGATAATTTCTGAACCCACTCAAGTTTCTGCTCAAGGAATTGGTTATCCGGGTACGCCGGGCATAACCACCCGCGAACAGATAGAAGGCTGGAAAATGGTGACTGCCCACGTTTCCAGAACGGGAGGCAAGATTTTTATGAACCTATCACATGTTGGCCGAATCTCACATCCATCGCTGCAGCCATTCCAGAGTTTGCCAGTTGCACCTTCTGCTATTCAACCGGCAGGGGAGGTTTTCACCCCCAAAGGAATGGTGCCCTACGTTGCACCCCGTGCGCTTGAAATTGCTGAGATGGCGGGCATCGTCGAGCAATACAAGCAAGCTGCGCTTAATGCCGAAGAAGCATGGCTGGACGGAATAGAAATTGATGCCGCGAATGGATATCTGCTCGACCAATTTTTGCGGGATAGCACGAATCAACGGACGGATGAGTACGGTGGCTCAATCGAAAATCGCAGCCGCTTGCTGTTTGAAGTAATTCAGGCGGTTTGCAGTGTGTATCCATCGCAAAAAGTCGGCGTCCGTCTGTCCCCAGTCAATCCGTTAAACGACATTTTCGACTCGACACCGCAAGAGACCTTCGAATACGTCGCCGAACAGCTGAATCGTTTCAATCTGGCTTATATACATGTAGTTGAGGAGCATCCTTCAACATTCAATTTTAAACGCTTACGAAGCTTGTTTAGAGGCCAGTACATAGCAAATGGCGGTTACGATGCAGCACGTGCCGAGGCAGCGATTGTTGAAAAGACCGCTGACTTCGTATCATTCGGCGCGCTCTTTATTGCCAACCCAGATTTACTATTGCGGTTGCGGGAGCGCAGAGATTACAACCTTCCAGATACGGCAACGTTCTATGGCGGCGATGCCGCTGGCTACATCGATTATCCATCGTTGCCATTTTAGTGTCGCGATAATACGGAAAATAGTGTTTAGCAGCGATACGTAATAAAGCACCCCGCCGCAAGCAGCGGGGTATTATCTGCGCTCTTCAATCTGCTGGTTTTCAACCAGTTTTCGTCTCAAGGGGCGGGGAATTGAACTTACAGGTTTATATCTTTTCGCAGCGATTTATAGCCCGGCGTCAGCGCGCAGGGCAGATGCCTTGTCTGTTGCTTCCCAAGTAAACTCTGGTTCTTCGCGGCCAAAGTGGCCGTAGGCAGCAGTGCCGGTATAAATTGGGCGCAATAGTTCGAGCATTTGCACAATGCCTTTGGGCCGCAGGTCGAAATGTTTTTTTACCAACTCCGCAATCTTCTCATCGGAAATTTTGCCAGTGCCATAACTGGTGACCCACACGCTGGTGGGTAAAGCCACGCCAATCGCGTAGGAAATCTGGATCAGGCACTTGCTGGCCAGACCAGCAGCTACGATATTCTTGGCGATATAACGGCCAGCGTAGGCTGCGGAACGATCTACTTTGGAAGGATCCTTGCCGGAAAATGCACCACCTCCGTGCGGAGCTGAACCACCATAGGTATCCACAATGATCTTGCGTCCCGTCAGGCCACAGTCACCTTGCGGGCCACCGATAACAAAACGGCCAGTGGGATTTACCAAATACTTGATGTCGCCTTTGATAAACTCTTGTGGTAGCACAGGCTTGATAATGTCTTCAATGACGGCTTCACGAATGGTCTCTAGCAACATCTCGGGGGAGTGCTGAGTCGATAGCAATACCGTGTCGATGGAATGTGGTTTGCCATCCACATAACGGATGGTAACCTGTGCTTTAGCATCTGGACGCAACCAATTAAGGCGGCCATCGCGACGCAGTTGCGACTGGCGCTCGACCACGCGGTGCGCCAAATAAATCGGCAGCGGCATCAACGTGGGTGTTTCATCGCAAGCATAACCGAACATCAGGCCTTGATCGCCTGCACCCTGATCCATGTACTCATGAGATGCGCGATCAACGCCTTGAGCGATGTCCGGACTTTGCTTGTCATAAGCAACAAGCACGGCACAACCTTTATAGTCTATGCCATATTCGGTATTATCATAGCCGATGCGCTTGATGCAATCGCGCGCCACTTTGATATAGTCCACATTAGCGCTGGTGGTTATTTCACCAGCAAGCACCACGAGGCCAGTGTTGACTAATGTCTCAGCTGCTACTCGCGCATAGGGGTCTTGCGCTAGAATAGCATCCAAAATGGAATCAGAAATTTGATCCGCAACTTTGTCAGGATGACCTTCAGATACTGATTCAGATGTAAACAGAAATTCACTCATAGCGCTCCGCAATAGGGTTAGTTAAGAAAATAATTCATTATAGCAATAACTCGGTTGTAATTACCCCATGACATCTTCCCTTGTAGCTTGGTTATTCAATTTGGCAGCGCGCTTGCCGCTGCGTGTGTTGCATCGCCTTGGCGCCATGCTGGGCAAATTGACTTATAGCCTGTCCGGTAAGTATGCCGAACGGATGCGCGAAAACCTCAGTAATGCATGGAAAGGGCGTCCCGAAGCAGATTTTCGCAAGGTATTAAACGCCAACATAGTTGAAACAGGTAAGGGAGCGATCGAACTGCTGTGGGTTTGGTGCCGGCCTCTAGCAGAAGTGACTGCCAGCGTCAAAGCATGCTACGGCTGGGAGCATGTCGAAGCGGCACGTGCGCGTGGCAAGGGGTTAATTTTTTTAACGCCGCACTTGGGGTGTTTCGATGTGTCAGCCTTATATATCGCTGAACAATTGCCACTTACCGTACTGTATCGCCCACCTAAGTTAATTTGGCTGGAACGAGTAATGCGTAGCGGTCGCGAGCGAGCCCAAGTGCAGCTGGCACGTACCGATGTGAGCGGGGTGCGTCAGATGTATAAGGCACTCAAGCGGGCTGAAGCGATAGGACTTTTGCCAGATCAGGTACCTGGCAATGGAGAGGGGGAATGGGCAGATTTCTTCGGGCGACCAGCCTACACCATGACGCTAATTGGGCGCTTGGTTAAATCCAGCGGCGCATCGGTAGTGATGACATCCGTCGAACGATTAACGCATGGATCGGGATATATCCTACGCTTCACACCGCTGGAATTCGTTGTTGATTTGCCCATAAGCAGGCAGATCAATGCGGCGCTTGAAAAATTGGTGCTCATAAATCCTGCGCAATATCTGTGGAGTTACAATCGTTATAAGATTCCAGCAGGCATTAAGCCCGCTACAAAGCAAGAAGCTCAACCAACATGATGGTGCGTTTTGGTATTTTTCTGCTATGGCTACTACATTTTCTTCCATACCGACTACAAGCGTGGATTGGTAATGTCTTGGGAACGCTGTTTTATCTGTTTTCAGCCAGGCGGCGTCGCGTGGCAAGCATCAATTTGCGTTTATGTTTCCCTGAGTTAAATGAAGCACAGCGGTCGAAGCTAGTGCGACAAAATTTTAACGCCTTCGCTCGCAGCATTGTGGAACGGGGTATTTTATGGTGGTGCAGCCGCGAGCGCATCCAGAAGTTGATACGGGTTGAAGGAGCAGAGCATTTTCACAACGCACTTGGTAGTCCACTGATTTTGCTTACGGCACATTTTGTCGCTCTGGATGTCGGTGGATCCTGGATTACCCAGCATACTGATGGGGTTAGCGTGTACTCCAAACAAAAGAATACTTACATGCAAAACCTGGTGTTGCAGAAACGCGCGCGTTTCGGCAAGCAATTTTTATATGCGCGACAAGCGGGGATGCGCCCGGTAATAAAATCATTACGCGAATGTCGGCCATTTTATTATTTTACGGATCAAGATTGGACCACCAAGGATGGTGTGTTCGTTCCATTCTTTGGTATACCCGCAGCTACGTTGGCGACTTTACCTCGCCTGGTAACAATGACTAACGCAAAGGTGGTACCGTGTATCACGCGTGTATTGCCGGATTACAAGGGGTATGAGGTACGCTTCTATCCCGCGTGGGAAAACTATCCTACCGATGATTTGGTAGCCGATACCCGCCGCATCAACGAATTCATCGAACAGCGAGTGCGGGAAATGCCGGATCAGTATTTCTGGCTGCACAGACGATTTAAAACTCGACCCGAGGGCGAAGAAAGTTTTTACAAATGAAATATCGTGACCTGCGCGACTTTATCTCGCAACTAGAAAAACTGGGTGAGCTCAAGCGCGTGATTACCTCAGTTTCTCCCTATTTGGAGATGACGGAAATCTGCGACCGCGTGTTGCATGCACAAGGCCCTGCCGTGCTGTTTGAAAATCCAGCAGGACACAATATACCGGTTCTGGCGAACTTGTTTGGCACGCCGCACCGCGTGGCATTGGGCATGGGCGAGGAAAGCGTAACGGCATTACGCGAAGTGGGCAAACTGCTGGCTTACCTGAAAGAGCCCGAGCCACCCAAAGGGTTGAGGGATGCCTGGGACAAATGGCCGGTATTGAAGCAAGTGTTGAATATGGCACCCAAGGTGGTTTCGAGCGCTACCTGTCAGGAAGTAGTATGGGAAGGCAGCGTAGTAGAC
>JANMWF010000252.1:0-10224 GCA_031393845.1 Nitrosomonadales bacterium
AGGTAATCGAACGCCTCGCACAGGAAGCCCGCCGAGCCACAGGCGCCGTCGTAGATGCGCTCCTCTATTGTTGGCTGCACCACTTGCACCATGGCGCGAATCAGCGGCCGTGGGGTGTAATACTCGCCACCGTTCCTGCCCGCATTGCCCATGTTCTTGATCTTGGCTTCGTACAGGTGCGACAGCTCGTGCTTTTCGGTTTGCGAGCGGAAGCGCAGTTCGTCGATGTGGTCGATAATCTCGCGCAGGTTGTAGCCGCTGTGTATCTTATTCTTGATCTCGCCGAAAATTTCGCCGATCTTGTATTCGAGGGTATTCGGCCCGCTGGCCTTCTGCTTGAAGCCGTGCAGGTAGGGAAAGAGTTTGCGGTCGACGAAATTGCGCAGGTCGTCGCCGGTCAGCGCCTTGTTGTGGTCGAGCTTGCCGTCAGCCATTTTGGGCGCAGCCCAGCTTTCCCAGCGGTAGGGCGCGTCGAGAATGAAGGCATACTTCTTGCCTTCCAGCCCGACCTCCATTGCCTTGTCCTGCTCCAGGCTGTCCAGAAATTTCAGGAACAGCAGCCAGGAGGTCTGCTCGGTGTAGTCCAGCTCGCTGGCACAACCGGCCTCTTTCCAGAGGACGTCGTCGATGTTTTTGAAAGCTTGTTCGAACATGGGGGGCACGCGCTATTCCGAGATGATGGGATGTATGAGGCCGAAGGCGCTAATATAACCGGTATCGATGTTGTTGGACAAAAAGCTTGAATCACTTCGCCGTGACAGAAAAACCTTGGATATACAAATGGACGTTAAAAACGTTTATGGAATAAAAAACCCGCGCACTCACCAGGAGAACGCGGGCTTGATGGACTTGCTTGTACTGCGTTATATTATTTATTGGTGGTGATAGGTGGAGTTGAACCACCGACCTCAGCGTTATGAGTGCTGCGCTCTAACCATCTGAGCTATATCACCTGAAATCGTGTCGTCGCTTTAATCAAACCGCCCTAGATTGCCACGAAGAGCGCGGCATTCTCCAGATTTAACCGTTACTTGTCAATTGCTCTGGCGCTTGCGCCATGTGCTTAAGTCTGATCACAAGCCACCAAATGCACTGCGCTGCCGGCAAACTCCTTTTGCAATGTTACCATTTTCTCAATAGCCGCTGCGTCTGGGGATTTCAGCACAAATACCGTAAGCTTAAACTTGCTCATGAGCTCTCCCATCATCGCAGTTTTTACGCCTTTCGCCCGGAGGCTATCAAAAACTTTGCGCGCTGCCTTGTCTGTCTTGAATACGCCCAGCGAAATGGCGCCCTTCCATTGTCCGGCGTCCTGTACGGTGAAGTAGTCTTTAATATTATGTGCCTTGAGTTCGGCGATATTTTTATCCATTTCCGCACGGGTTTGTGCGGGTGGCAGGTATACCCAATAACCAATCGCATATTCAGTCTGTCGCTGCGTCAGCTTGTCAGTTAGTTTCAATATGGTCAAAGCTGCCGCGGCACGTACGCTGTCGGTGCCGGAAAATTCTCCCCACTCCAGGCAAACATCAGTAAATGCTCGCTGATCCTGCGATGTTGCTAATACATCAGAAGACAACGAAGGTGCTGATGCTACGGTCGGCGCACCCAGCAACTTGATCTTTTCCACGTTCAGCGGCGATTGATGCTTCAAGTTTTGATTTTCATCAATCAATATTTCGCCCCATTGAATAAATGAAAAAAACATCAAATTCGCCAGCAGCAATATCCAGAATAGCCACTTCATCATTACCTCATTTTTTTTCTTGATTTTTAAACATGAAAATATTTTCGTCAAAGAGGTGCGCAGTTTATTTAAAAGCTAAAAAATTAACACACTCAATATTAATTTTCCTGGCCAATTATTTGCAAGCCACGCAATACCAGATTATCCACTCGCACCGACGGCAACTTGAGATGCAACTGTACATTATCCGCTGCGCCACCGCTTAACAGGCAGCGCACGTCCCCACGTACTGCTAACGCCTTGAACTGCAAACGGATAGCGCCAATGGTTGCCTGGATTGAGCCACTGAACGTGGCATCGGCGGTATTGCGCGGAAATTCGCGCCAGATACCTTCTGCCTGAACTAATTGGGCAGCGCCTGCAGCCAGACTGCTACGCATCATGTCCACACCCGGCAGGATTAATCCGCCCAAAAATTCGCCCTCGGCAGACAGTGCATCCACCGTAGTTGCTGTGCCGCAATTTACCACCAAACAGGATGCGCGCTCTTGATGCCAGGCCGCGATTAACGCCGCCCAACGGTCGCTGCCAAGCTGCGCAGGGTGCTCATACGAGTTACGTACACCACATTGCCTTACTTGAGCGACGATGAAATCGATGGGGCACTGCCAAGCGGCACAGGCTGCTGAGAGCAGTTGCGCCATATTCTCGCCAGCAACATTGGATATGAGAATTCTGTCCGGCGGCGGCAATTCCGAGAATGCCACGCTTAATGCGGGCGCATGCGTATTTTCAAGCACATTTTTCTGCAACCCCATGCCGCCTTCAACCGTGGCCCACTTGATGCGGCTATTACCGGCATCAATCAGTAACATTCTCATAATGCACGCAAACCAATCTCTCCCGCATTAAAGATTTGCATTCCGCCCACCGTTTCCAGAATAAGCGCGCCATTCTCGGTTACGCCTCGCGCGATGCCAATTTCAGTTCTGCCATCCGGCAACAGTAGTCGTACCATCTGGTTGTGCAACGCGTGATGACTTTCCCATTCCGCACGCAGTGCCGCAAATCCATTACTGGCGAATTCATAAAGTATTGCCTGCAACTCACGTAAAATTACCGCGAATAAGTAGTTGCGTTCCGGCACATTAATTTCCGGCATGCCCGCTACCATATCTTCCAGGCTCGATACCGATTGATCAATCTGCAGCAATAGGTGTTTAGGCGTGGACAGGTTGAGGCCAATGCCAATCACGACAGCGCTTGGCCCCAACATATCACCTTGTGCCTCCAGCAGAATGCCGGCTAGTTTACCGCCATCCCCGCCCAGCACATCATTCGGCCATTTAAGCCGTGCGTTTGCCATGCCCAGCGCATGCAACGCACGGATCAACGCCACTCCAACTGCCAAGCTCAAGCCGGACAGCGCCGACAAATCAAGCGCAAAGCGCCACAACAATGAGAACGTAAGCGCGTTACCCAAACCGGAATGCCATGGCCGTCCCAATCGCCCACGTCCGCTGCTTTGCAGCTCCACCGCCAGCACGTTGCCGCTGGGTGCGCCCTGTGCTGCGCGCTGTAACAGCAGAGTATTGCTGGAGGGCAAGCTATCGAAAATTTCAATCTGGAATTGTCCCGCCTGCTCACCTAGATGGCGAGCAATAAGTGCAGCATCAAGCCATTGCGGCGGATTGCTCAGGCAATAGCCACGACCAGACACGCTGTATACATTCAAGCCATAGTCATTTACCCCATGCAAGGCATTGCTCACGCTGGCGCGCGATATGCCAAAACGCTGTGCCAGCATTTCCCCGGAATGAAATTTTCCATCCACCAATAGACGCAGCAAGGCGAAAGTAAGCGGCTTCATCGTAGTGCATGAGTGAGGCGCGCCCATGCTGGTAGCTTTCATTGTGGCAGGCTTTCTGCCGCTTTTTCGCGCGGATTTATAAAAGCCAGAATTTCTTGCTTCTGTTTCAGTGCATCCTGATATCCCAGCTCGATCATCGCGCGGCAAAAATTCTTTTCGAACAACAGGTAACTCACCAGATTTGCCCCGCTACGGCGCATCGCGCCTATCCCGCGCAACAGAAAACGGATAGTCCATGGCAAATGCATGGCATAACGCTGAGCAATTTGCTCAATGGCCTGGCTAGGCTTAATCACCAGGACATCAACATGACGCCAGTTTATTTGCTGCTGAACATCTTCCGACAACATTCCGATTGAATGATTGATGCGCTGCACACGCTCCAAATCCACCTCCAGACTATCGAGGAAAATGCTATCCATAACATGGCCGGCAATCTGCGCCAGCGAAGGATAGTCACATATGTTGGTACGGTTGGGTTGTTCCTCCTCGCTATGGCCTAAGCCGATGATCAGCACGCGAGTAGCACCCAAATGCAGCGCAGAGCTAACAGGCGCGATCTGGCGCATCGAGCCATCGCCAAAATATTCGCGGTTGATGAGTACCGCTGGAAAGATAAATGGGATAGCTGAAGAGGCCAATAAATGTTTGGGCTCGATCTTGGTTGGAATGCCAAGACGATGCGCCCGCTTCCAGGGCGGAATATCCTCCACTCCCTGGTAAAAAGTCACCGAGCACCCCGAACCATAGCCCGAGGCAGTGATGCTCAGCGCGTACAGATGTCCTGAGTCAATATTCTCCTGGATTTTTTCATAGGGCAGCGTTGCTTCCAACATCGCCACCATCGGCGCATTATCCAGCAGCGACACTTGGTTCAACTTATTGATACCCATACTGCTCAAGATCAGCCCTGCAAGCCAGCGCGAACTATTCTTTAAAACGCCTACCGGGTCGGTTCGATAAACATGATCAACGTGAGAGTTTTTCCAGATATTAAGGAGGTATTGCACACCTTTGCGAAAGGACCGGGCATTCACCGCAAGCGTAACCGCATTAAGCGAACCTGATGAGGTTCCGCAGATAATAGGAAAGGGATTGTGTGCATGACGCGGCAGAAACGCGGCGATGGCCTTCAGTACGCCTACCTGATAGGCGACGCGCGCGCCCCCTCCGGTCAGAATCAAGCCAAGCTTTTCTGGCGCACTCATCTGACCTCCTCTCCCGTCAAGGATTTACAAATCGCCGGGTCCAACCTCAGCATGCACAGTTTCCAATGCATCTTTCAATGTTTCCTCGGACAGATCATTTACGCACTTCGATAGCATCTCTGCCGCTTCTGCCGCCTCCGGCGGCAGATTGCGACCATCGGTATTGGCCACCAACACAGCGGCGGCTCCGGCCACTTTCAGCAAGCCGGTACGCTCATTCATTAATATTTCCAGCTCCTCGCGCAGCATGGCAATTTCTTGAGAATTTAGTTTGTCCGACATATAACCTCCTTACAATGAGTTTCTATCCCCGTTACCGCCAACGCACTCATATTCACGATATGACGCACACACGATGAGGTTGCGCGGATTATACCTGACAGCCCATCCTTCCCAGATTCTCTTGGCAGATCGGAACCAAGGAGCAAAAAATTGGGCAGAGTTACATCGTCTCCCACAACTTTTCCAGCCGCTTTGCCGACACAATCACTGGCGTCTTCAATTCCTGCGCAAACAACGACACGCGCAACTCCTGCAATAGCCAACCAAACTCTTCCATCCGCACATCAATGTTACCTTGTTGCGCAGTTAATTTGCGTTGCCAAGCCTGCTGCAAGGATTGCATTTGCGCGTATTGACGCGCATCACGTGCCGCATCAACGCGCAGTTTTTCCAGTCGCACATTGATCGCCTTAAGATAGCGCGGCAGATGCTGTAAACGTTCGTAAGGAATGCGTGCGATAAACTCATTTTGCAACAGCCATTCGTACTGCATGCGCATATCCTGAACAACTTGCCCGTTTGATTTGGCAGCTTGTATTTTTTTGTGCACGAGCTGATATTCGCTCAGGATTTCACCGATCAACCGCGCGATTTCCTGCGCCACCAACGTCAAACGGCTCTTGGCTTCCTTGCAACGCGCAGTAAATTCGGTTTCATTTGTTGGCCAAGGCTCATTCATACAGCAGCGATCAAAGGTGACAGCAAAAATCTGGTGTCGCAAATCTTGGATACTGCCGAAGGACAAGAACTGCATTGCCATTGCTTGCAAGCCAAGATTTTTTTCCAGAAATTTAACCTGATCCTTGAGCGCCAGCATAAATAAGCGCCGCAACCCGATACGATGGGCGCTCAGCGCCTCATCGCGAGTATCAAATGTTCGTAAAGATACCGCATCATCTTCATCTACCAAGGCGTTGAACAGTGTTACAACTTGTCCGGCGCGGTGTATTTCTGAAGTTTCCTTGAATTCACCCAAACCATTTTCACCCATACTCCAATCCGTAAAATGCACAGGCTTTTGTTCTGCGGCTGCACTCTTGGCAGCGGACGGCGCAAGCTTGGGAGCAAGCTCGGCACGCAACTGAATGAAATTTCGCGAAACCCCCAACTGTCTGCCATGTTCGTCTACCACATAAAAATTCATGAGCAGGTGGGCCGGCAATTGCTCTAACCGAAATGCATCCAGCAGTACTTCGAATTGTTTTTGTTCGCGAATATAGCGTGCCAATGCCTGCAACAGGGGCATATCCGAAGGCGGCACCGCACGACAAAACAAGGCGGCGAACTCCGGTACCGGCACCATATGGCGGCGCAGCTTCTGCGGCAAAGTCTTTATCAATTGCGTCACTTTTTCTGCCAGCAGGCCGGGCACCAAATACTCGCAACGCGGAGCAGATACCTGATTAATCAGAGCCAGCGGCACGGTGAGATTCACGCCATCGTCGCTCTTGCCCGGCACAAAATGATAAGCCAGTGCATAGCTAATATTGTTCATCACCAGTTGCGGGGGGAACTGATCGGTGGTGATGCCTGCTGCCTCGTGGCGCATCAGGTCGTCACGTTGGAGATATAGCAGGCGCGGATTGGCACGTTCCGCCTCCTTGCGCCATGCCTCGAATGCCGCGCCATTGTGAATGTGCGGCGGGATGATGCTATCGTAAAAGGCAAAGATCAATTCATCATCTACCAGCACATCCGGTCGTCGCGCCTTATGCTCCAGCGCCTCAATGTCCTGGATTAATTTCTGGTTATGCGAGAAAAAAGGCGCGAGTGTATGAAATTCGCCCTCCAATAAAGCTTGGCGAATAAATATTGCGCGCGATTCCGGCACGTTCATCGGGCCGTAATGCACGCGTTTTTTCGGGTTGATAATCAGGCCATACAAAGTGCTGCGTTCGAATGCCACTACCTGTGCCGCCTTCTTCTCCCAATGCGGATCAAAATAGTGGCGCTTGATTTGATGCGCACCCACTTCTTCCAGCCATTCCGGTTCGATGCGCGCCACGCAACGGGCATACAATTTCGTCGTCTCGGTTAATTCAGCTGCCACGACCCATTTTGGACTTTTTTTCGCAATCACCGAATTCGGCACAATAAAAAATTTTATTTCGCGCGCACCCTGATAATGCGCTTCACGGTCCACGCTCTTGCAGCCGACATTACCCAGCAGACCGGTTAACAGCGCCTTATGGATTTCTTCATAGCTGGCAGGCGTTTCATTCAGCCGCATGCCCATCTCGGCAACTTGCGCGTGCAACTGCTGATACAACTCATGCCATTCGCGCAGACGCAGTGGCGACAAGAATTTCTCGCGGCATTCATTTGCCCATTGGCGCTTGGATTTTTTATGCTTCACCGCCTCTTGAAACCAAGCCCACAAATTCACATAGGCCAGAAAATCCGAGCGCTCATCATTAAAACGCTGATGCGCGTCATCCGCCGCTTTGCGCCACTCCGAGGGACGGTCACGCGGATCCTGCAATGATAGTGCGCTAGCGATGATGAGGATTTCCTGCAGGCAGTGATATTGCCTTCCCGCCAGCAGCAAGCGGGCGATTTTTGGGTCGAGCGGCAGCTTTGCCAGCTCGCGTCCCAGCGGTGTCAGCTGCCGCTCTTCGTTTATCGCATTCAATTGCGCCAGCAACTGGTAGCCATCGGCAATTGAACGCGATCCGGGTGGCTCGATGAACGGGAATTGTTCGACTTCGCCCAGTCCCAGCGCACTCATACGCAAAATTACGGTTGCCAATGACACACGGAAAATTTCCGCATCGGTATATTCCGTGCGCGCCAGAAAATCCGGCTCGTCATATAACCGCACACATATCCCACTCATCACCCGCCCGCAACGCCCGGCGCGCTGGTTGGCGGCGGCACGCGCGATTTTCTCCACGCGCAATTGCTCAACTTTTTGCCGTATGCTGTAACGATTGATGCGAGCCTGCCCGCTGTCGATCACATAGCCGATATTCGGAACGGTTAAGGAAGTCTCCGCGACATTGGTGGCCAGCACGACACGGCGCATGCCGGAAGTTTTGAATACGCGATCCTGCTCAGCCGCCGACAGGCGCGAGAACAGCGGCAAGATTTCCACGCCAACGGGATGATGCTTGCGCAAAGCTTCCGCAGTGTCGCGGATTTCGCGTTCTCCCGGTAAGAAAACCAAAATATCGCCGCGCAAGCCATCCACTGCCAGTTCGTCCAGCGCGGCACACACCGCCTGTGAAATATCCTGCATTTCGCCTTCGGCATTCTCCTGCAACGGACGGTAACGCACTTCCACCGGATAACTGCGGCCACTGACCAGCATGATCGGCGCACCGCTGAAATGCTTAGCGAAGCGCTCCGCATCCAGCGTTGCAGAAGTAATGATGAGCTTGAGATCTGGACGACGTGGCAACAACTGCTTGAAGTAACCCAACAGGAAATCGATATTCAGGCTGCGCTCATGCGCCTCGTCGATAATGATGGTGTCGTATTTTTTCAGCAGCCGATCGCTCTGAATTTCCGCCAGCAAAATACCATCAGTCATCAGCTTAATGCAGGTATCCGCCGATACCTTGTCATTAAAGCGAATCTTATAGCCCACTACGCCACCCAACTCGGTTTTCAGTTCAAACGCAATGCGGGTTGCTACGGACCGCGCCGCGACACGGCGGGGCTGGGTGTGGGCAATGACGCCCTGCACCCCCCGGCCCAGACTTAAACAGATTTTAGGTAGCTGCGTGGTTTTTCCAGAACCAGTCTCACCGCATACGATGATCACCTGATTGGTAACGATGGCTTGCGCTAATTCTTCGCGCCGCAATACTACCGGCAGGTCAAGCGGAAATTCGATAGGAGCAAGCAATTCAATACGTGCCGCACGACGAGCTTGAAGAGATCCAACGTGAATGGGGTGAGGTAGGCGGTCAGTCATTGCGCACAATTGTACCTGAAACCGGTAGGTGTAGAAAAACAGGGGAGACCTAGAAGCAGCATGGTTTGAGGACGGTTTATTAGACTAGTTCCTGTCTGGTTTTATGCGCCTTCCGCTGTATCAGCATGTCGGTAACGCGTGTGATCCCCCTGTGATGTTGGGCTTCGCAAGCTCAGCGCCAACCTACCGCGCTGTCGTCCCCCGTATTGGAATCTCATCGGAAAGGATCGCTTCGCCTGGGTGAAACTCAGATGGCCTCGGGCTCCTGCATCCACGCCGGGATATCGCGTTGGCCATGCAGCACACGCCAGACATCAATGTGTTGTGGGCGCTCGGTATAAAATACGAGATATTGATAGTGTGCCAGTGGCCAGAAGCGCAGGCCGGGCAGGTTTAATTCGTGAGCATAGCGTGGCGACCCTGTAGCCGGATGGCGACTGATGTGCGTATAAGCTTTCTCCAAGGCGTCAATGAAGCCGAGCGCCGCTTGTTCAGTGCTTTCGCTGAGGTAATAGGCAATCGCGTCATCGATGTCCCGGTTGGCCAGCTCACGCGGAACGACAGGTTTGACCGTCACCCGCGAGCGCCGTCTTTAGCTGCCTTGCGTACCCGATCACGCAGTCCTTTAAAGTAGGCCGGGGCGATCGGACCTGCAGGTGCAGATGCCGCGCCCGCGAGCAAAAGGCCGCGCAGTTGCAGGCGATCCTGATCCTTGCGGATCAGCTCACGCACGTACTCGCTGCTCGTGCCATAGCCGCCTTGATTGACCTGCTCATCCACGAAGGATTTGAGCGTATCGGGTAGGGATATGTTCATTGTGCTCATGACTCGAGATTAGCCTGTTTGGCAAAATTTGGCAAGGACTAGCCTCTTCCAATATGAACTGAGTCTGAAATTAATTTGCTGGGTCAGTCATTATGCGAAGCATGGTGATCAACATGGAAGAAGCAAAGCTACAGGCCTTGGTGCAGATCAAGGCATTTTTGGACGGGGCATCGGAGATTGTATTTCGGGTTCCAAAGTAGTAATTGGGTCAGACTCGATTTGTTTCATCTGTTAAGCCCGGTAGCTCGGTAGGTTGGGCTGAATGAAATGAAGCCCAACATCTCACCGCTCGCCATAACCATCTACTCCATCATCTATTTGCACACCCCAATCCGATGCTGCCATCCCCCGCTCAATGTAACGATTAAATGTTGATATGGCCAGTCAACAGGGTGAGTGACCGAGCCATGTTATTACAGGATTGAAATGAATG
>JANMWF010000309.1:0-6598 GCA_031393845.1 Nitrosomonadales bacterium
CCTTAGGAGGGCAATAAGAAGCCGCCACAAGTGCTACAGGAGATACGGAAGAGTAGAAGTCAAAGAAGCTTAAGAAGGATGGAACGAGAGACGGCTAACGCAAGCGGAAGCTGCTCGCATACTCGGCGTATGTGAGCACAGTTTCCGTCGCCACATGGTGAGCTACCAAGCAAGCGGACTGGACAGGTTGATTGAAAGAGACTGCCCCAAGCAAGGTAACAAAAGCGAACAATTCATGTGCTACAAAACCGGACAATTCTAAAAACCTGCGACAGAAAATTTCGCACAAACAGCATTGTGTGCCTGACGTAGAGACAATATAATAATAGCCACATTAGCGATTCAATTCTGGTTAGAATATTTCACTTCTGGCGATACTTCTTCGTGGTTGCTTTCCCAACGAAGTGTCATTCAGTTAAATGTTAGAGATTAAACCATTACTTCTACCGTAGGAAAAAAATGTCAAACGAAAAACCTGTAAGACCAATAGCTTCAGTTCGCACATACCCTACCGATGCAAGTAACGTAGTTTGTCTTGCTTTAACAGATACTAATGGCGCTGAAACTGAATTTATCATCAATCCAGAAGGATTGAATGCCCTTATATATCCAGTTCTTGGACTTGCATCGAAATGGGCAAAAGAACCGGATTCAAAAGTAAAATCTTGGTCTGGTCCTAAAAATGCACTGCCTGCACAGCATGTCGAATTAGCCATTGGCCGAACCGCTACTGAGTGCGCTGTACGGGTGTTTATGGGTGAGGTTGAACTAACATTTATCATTCCTTTAGATGACGTGCTTAAGGCTACTGAAAAGTTTATGCAACATCAAGGGAAAGATTCTGAAAGCTCATTACATTGAGCTTAGTAACTGCTGGTTTTACTGGTTGTTCAGTGACGGCTAATTTTAAACAAAAATGCGCCAACCTACCAAAACATAACGTTCCAATAAAAACAGCACGACAAATATCAACAGCATGAAAATCACAAAGCGCACTATTTGCCAGGCTAGATTTAGATAGCGGCGATTGCGGGTAATCATGTACGCTCCGCCGGAAAAGACAATGAATAGAGCGGCCAAGATGAGCAGCAAACGTAAAATGAGCAAAGTGTTTACCCTGACAGTTGAGCAGGTGAATTTAATTTCCCCTAACTTTTGCTCCGCTCGTCGGAGATAGATTGGGGAGTTGTTGCCTGATGAAGAATCAGGCAGTCTGTAATTGTAAGCGCAGGAATGCAGGCGCTTCCTCAGTTTTGTTGAAAGTCACGAATTCCCACGCCTGTTCATCAGCAAGCAAGGTGCGTAGCAAAGCATTGTTCAGAGCATGGCCGGATTTATAACCAGAGAATGCGCCGATCAGCGGATGCCCGAGCAAATATAGGTCGCCAATGGCGTCCAGTATTTTGTGTTTGACGAACTCGTCCTCAAAGCGCAATCCGTCTGGGTTGATGATGCGGTATTCATCCATCACAATGGCATTGTCTAAATTGCCACCTAGCGCCAATCCCTGAGCTCGCATATTCTCAACGTCATGCATGAAGCCGAAGGTGCGGGCTCGGCTTACTTCCTTGATGTAAGAATGTTCTCCCAGATCTATCGTCACATTCTGCTTGGTAGAGGCAAATACAGGATGGGAAAAATTAATAGTAAAGCTAAGTTTGTAGCCGTTGAATGGTTCGAAGCGTACCCACTTGTCACCATCCTTGATCTCTATGATTTTTTTTATGCGAATGAATTTCTTTGCTGCAGACTGTTCGATGATGCCTGCAGATTGCAATAGGAAAATAAATGTTCCAGCGCTACCGTCCATTATGGGCACTTCTGCGCTAGACAAGTCAACAAAGGCATTGTCCACGCCAAGCCCGGCAAAAGCGGACATTAGGTGCTCAATAGTGGCTATACGCGTGCCGTTTATTTCCAGGCAGGTGGACAAGCGGGTATCATGCACTGCATGTGCTTCAGCGCGTATCACCACCACCGGCACAACATCCACTCGGCGGAATACAATGCCACTGTTTGCCGGTGCAGGAGACAAGGTAAGCGTAACCCGCTCACCAGTATGCAGCCCTACCCCAGTAGCATGCACCGAATTTTTTAATGTGCGTTGTTTAACCATGCTGCTTTAAAAAATTCATAAATAGTTTAAAATTTTAACATAGTTCATTCTTGCACCGATTTATACCGGTGTTATACAGGAACTTTTGAACAAATCGCGCGCATTTTGCCGCGTGTCGATTCCATACGCGGTTAAATCAAGTGCGCTTCCAGAACGGTATTAATCTGCTTGCTTGCGCAGAAAGGACGGAATGTCTAGTGTGTCTACACCGGACTGCTTCATCGCTTCGACTGCTTCACGATGACGGCCATTACGTATTACTGCAGGCATTTCAAGCTCTTTATAATTGCCCGCGAAGATGGGTTCGTTATGCGTGCCTGTGCGTAGCCCATAAACAAGTTCCGGCTTGGTTTGCTTGCGTTCCAGCGGCGAGCCCAAGCCAGTTGCTACAATGGTCACTCGCAGTTCGTCACCCATGCTCTCATCGAACACAGAGCCAACTATTACGGTGGCTTCTTCAATGGCAAATTGAACACTGTTGGTAATTTCCCTGAACTCTCTCAGAGTGAGTTTGCTGCTGGAGCTGATATTTATCAGCACACCGCGCGCGCCTGCTAAATTCACATCTTCCAGCAAAGGGCTGGACATGGCGCGCTCTGCCGCAACTTTAGCGCGATCAGATCCAGAAGCAGAAGCCGATCCCATCATCGCCATGCCGTTTTCAGACATAAGGGTGCGTACATCGGCAAAGTCTACATTCATCAGGCCGGGTACATTAATTACCTCGGCAATGCCTGCCACTGCGCCCTGTAACACGCTATTGGAGGCGCTGAATGCATCCAGTAAACTAGTGTCTTCGCCCAGCACGGTCATTAGCTTTTCATTTGGCACGATGATGAGTGAGTCCACAGACTCGCACAGTGCTTCGATGCCAGCTTGTGCTAAACGCATGCGCTTGCCTTCGTGAAGAAATGGTTTGGTCACCACGGCCACGGTGAGGATGTCCATTTCCTTGGCTATCTGGGCAACTACGGGTGCCGCGCCGGTGCCCGTGCCGCCACCCATTCCCGCAGTGATAAATATCATATTGGCACCTCGGATCATATCGGCAATGCGCTCGCGATCTTCCTCGGCAGCGGCTCGTCCAACATCCGGAATTGCCCCCGCACCTAACCCCTTGGTAATAGTGGCACCTATCTGTAACTGAGTTCGCGCTTTGTTGCGATTGAGTGCTTGGGCATCGGTATTAATGACGATGAACTCTACACCCTGTACGCCTTTCTCAATCATATGGTCCACTGCATTGCCGCCGCAGCCGCCCACGCCGATAACCTTAATGACCGCGTCCTGAAGTTGTACATTCTCGATTTCAAACATTGTTTTCTCCCTGTTGTTTACAATATAAATAAAACACTTAATAACCAGCTTGGTTGTGCTTAGCTAGAAATTGTTCCACTAAAAATTTCCTTTGAACCATGCTTTCATGCTGTTCAGCACGTCGCTGAAAGAACTCGAGCGCTGACGCGCAATCTGATTGTGTTGATATTGCTCCAACCCATAGAGCAGTAAGCCAACACTGGTGGAAAAACGGGGTGTTTTCACTACATCAGATAGTCCCCCTATATAACGCGGCAGCCCTAAACGCACCGGCATATGGAATATTTCCTCACCCAGTTCCACCATGCCCTGCATGGCGCTGCTACCTCCAGTGATGACAATGCCCGAGGACAGCATGTTTTCGAATCCACTGCGGCGCAACTCAGTTTGCACCAGCAAATATAGCTCCTCCACGCGTGGTTCAATGACCTCTGCCAAGGTTTGCCGCGACAACATACGTACACCTCGCTCACCGACCCCAGGGACGCTGATCGGGCCATCGTCAGCAAGTTGACGCAGAGCGCAGCCATATTTGATCTTGATGTCTTCCGCATCCGTAGTCGGGGTGCGCAAAGCCATTGCGATATCATTTGTAATCTGATCGCCTGCAATCGGAATTACGGCGGTATGACGAATTGCGCCACCAGTGAAAATCGCCACATCGGTAGTGCCGCCGCCGATGTCCACTAAGCACACGCCTAAATCTCTCTCATCGTCCGACAGTACCGCCTTGCTTGATGCTAGCGGTTGCAGGATCATCTCCCGCACCTCCAGCCCGCAGCGGTGTACGCACTTCATGATGTTCTGTGCCGCTGCGACCGCACCAGTCACGATATGCACCTCAACCTCAAGGCGCATACCGCTCATACCCAGCGGCTTCTTGATATTTCCTTGCCCATCGATGCTGAATTCCTGTTCCAAAATGTGCAATATCTGCTGGTCGCCAGGCAAGCTTAGCGAGCTGGCGGTTTCAACTGCCCGGTCGATGTCAGCCTGCGCAACTTCCCGATCTTTTATCTTGACCATGCCATTAGCATTGGAACTTTTAATATGGCTGCCCGCGATGCCCGTGTAAACCTCACGAATCTTGCAATCGGCCATTAATTCGGCATCACCCAGCGCCCGCTGGATTGCCGCCACTGTCGCATCAATATTGACGACCATCCCCTTCTTCATGCCGGAGGATTCGTACATTCCGACGCCGATTATTTCCATGGCTCCTTCTGACTTGGCCTCCGCGATGATAGTGACAATCTTTGAAGTGCCGATGTCCAGCCCTATGATCAAATTCTTGTTTTCCCTGCTATTACTCATTGCATTTCTCCACTGCCTTAACTTTTATGCGTTATTTGGACGATGCATATTCTAAAATACGTGTTCAATTATGAAATAAATTTGCTATGGAATTTTTGGCCTTTCTCTACATCGCTTTTTCCCCAACCATGCCATGACCGTTTGCTGTATTTGACAGGTAAGCGGCGAAGCCATTGCTATAACGCAGATCCACATACTCTACTCTGCGTTGCAGCCCATTTTGATGCGGTGTTTTTTTCGCATGAAAAAATTCGTAATTTTGTTGCATGGGCATCAGGCTGTATGGGTACACCGCCACAAAGCGCGCCAGGCGCTGCTTTGTCTGCTCACGTCCCAATTCCAGCAGCATGCCGTTGTTCAGGCGCAACCGCCAGGAACGGCGCGGAGACAAGCTGATTTCTGTAATTTCCTGCTTAAGCGGTGCAAGCTGCTTAGTCAATGCGGCAAACATCTGGGTCACTTCGGCTGCGCCATTGGGCTGCCCGATGAATTGCGGCAATAGTTTGTCCGTCTCAGCAGAGAACACTTCGCCGTGGGTACTCACCAGCCCTGCGTTGTTCCAATGCGCCAGTGCTACATGCTCTTCCAAGCCTATCTCCAGCCGCCAAGGGAAATGGCGCCGTATGCTTACTTTACGCACCCAGGGGATGCTCTCAAAAGCCCGCCGCGTTCGTTCCAGATCTACAGTGAAAAAGTTACCGCGCAATTCATTGCGCACCATAGCCTCAATCTGAGCAGGAACCACTTGGCGCGGCGCATTACTAACAGATACGACGCGCAGCGCAAACACTGGCAAGTGCAACGCATAGTGCAGCGCGCCATATAAAACCAGTGCGAAGCAAATGCTGAACAACGCGCTGGAAATCATATGTAACGACTCTGGCTTATCCCACATGGGTCAACTCCAGTATGGTTAGCGCCAGTTGTTCGAAACTTATTCCGGCCTGTCTTGCCGCCATCGGCACCAAGCTATGGTCGGTCATGCCGGGTACGGTATTGATCTCCAGTAAATATGGCTGTCCAGCCTCATCCATCAAAAAATCCACACGTCCCCAGCCGGCGCCTCCTATCAGTGCAAAGCTTTGTAGTGCCAGTCGTTGCATCTCGGTTTCTTTTTCTTGCGACAAACCAGAGGGGCACAGATAGCGTGTATCGTTGCGCAAGTACTTTGCCTCATAGTCATAAAATTCAGTGGCTGGTTCTATCTTGATTACTGGCAGCGCCTGTTCACCAAGGATGGCAACCGTGTATTCGCCCCCGCTAATAAATGTCTCCGCAATTACCAATTTGTCGTGTTTCGCCGCTTCTGCATATGCAGTTTGCATGTCGCTGGCCTTTTTTACTTTACTAATGCCCACACTGGAACCTTCGTTGGCTGGCTTGATGAATAGCGGCAACCCTAGCCGTTCCACTGTTGCAGCCAAATCGCTGGCTGCATCGAGCATCTCATAAGCCGGAACAGGCAGTCCGGCAGCCTGCCACACTAGCTTGCTGCGCCACTTGTCCATGGCTAACGCTGAAGCCAATACTCCGCTACCGGTATAGGGTATGTTCATCAATTCGAGTGCGCCTTGCATCGTGCCGTCTTCGCCAAAGCGTCCGTGCAGCGCAATGAAGGCGCGCTTAAATCCACCTTGCTGCAGCTTACATAAATCCTGTTCGGCAGGATCAAATGGTTGGGCATCAACCCCACTTTTTAGTAGCGCGGTCAGTATTGCTGTTCCGCTCTTGAGCGAGATTTCGCGCTCGGCGGAGCGCCCGCCATACAAGACCGCAACTTTTCCATGTTGTGCAGGAGGCAGAGCGTGTGGAAAAAGATATTGGTTATTCATGAGTGCTTGCGTACTCGCC
>JANMWF010000036.1:0-2406 GCA_031393845.1 Nitrosomonadales bacterium
CTTCGGACAGTTTGAGTACAGAACGACTGGGCGCTTCATAGGGCATCTTCATTCGCAGGATGCCCATAGCTGCGGCGGCGCTATTGCACGGATCACTTGAACCGATCAGTGCACGATTCTTGTCAGGGAAAAAGATATGCAGGCGGGGCAGACTGGGATCTTCAGCCATACGCCCGCTGGCGCGCAGCTTTTCTTCCAGCAGGGGTTGAAAGCGCTTGATAAAACCGGACAGAGTTTTGCCATCGTTGGTGTCAGGGGTTTCCAGCCACAGTACGCTGAATTGCGCGGGCGTATCGGGTATGGCTGCAAGCAAGGGGGTGAGGCGGTCGCGGTCGGGCAGCTCGCTCACTTCGGCTAGCAGGGTGATCAACTGGCGGGTAAAGGTGAGTTGGTCATAATGCAGGCGTGGTTTGCCCTGAAGGATGAGAAAGCCGCTGTTGGCACTGGCTTCGAGTGGCGATGCCTGTGTTTCCTGCAGGCAGTCTCGTTCAAAGCCGGGGCGACAATACAATAGCCATTGTTGTAATTTTGTTGGATTTGGTGTGCTCATGGCGCACATGTTAGCAGCCTGTAGATGATTTCGGCTGACCAGTTATTCCATCAACTACTGAAAAAATGCAAGGTCAAGCGTGGAGGTGACCTTCAGTGCGCGAAGTCCTCAAGACATTGATCCAGCCTTGCAAGACTTGCCGCAAGCCGATGTTACCACCGACGCGGAAGTGATGCGTTTCATCGCCCATCATGCACTTTTCGGAATCCGAATTGGTTATATTGACACCCACCTATTGGCCGCTGAGTGGATTTCACCCGGCACGTTGCTACGGACGCGTGACAAGCGTTTGCCCATAGCAAGTGCTCGGCTTGAGTTGTCAGCGAACTTCATAAAAATCAGGTTTCTAAAGGTACGTTATTTATACTACAATGTGCTTGTTTGTTGAATGATAATGAATTCAATTTAGAATGATAGCGGAGAAAAAATGAAGGCTGTGATTCTGGCCGGTGGGCTTGGCACGAGAATTAGCGAGGAAACCTCTACGCGGCCAAAGCCCATGGTCGAAATCGGTGGCAAGCCGATTCTTTGGCATATCATGAAAATTTATGCCGCCCATGGCGTGAACGATTTCGTGATTTGCTGCGGCCACAAGGGCTATGTCATCAAGGAATATTTCGCCAACTACTTCTTGCACATGTCGGATGTGACGTTCGACATGGAGCACAACCAAATGGAAGTGCATCAACACAATGCAGAGCCGTGGCGGGTGACGCTAGTCGAGACTGGTGAAGATACCATGACAGGCGGTCGACTCAAACGAGTGGCGAATTACATAAAAGATGAAGAAGAGTTTTGCATGACTTATGGTGATGGTGTTGCGGATGTAAATATCACGGAGCTTGTGGCTTTTCATCGTCAGCACGGCAAAAAGGCAACGGTTACAGCGGTTCAACCAACGGGACGATTCGGAGCGCTTGATATTGAGAATTCTGCGGTGAGTGGTTTTATTGAAAAACCGCAGGGCGATGGTGGGTGGATTAACGGCGGATTTTTTGTGCTTTCGCCCGAGGTAATACAGTGTATTGAGCATGATTCAACGATGTGGGAGCGAGCCCCATTGGAGCGATTGGCGCGTGAAGGGCAGTTGAACGCATTTTCTCATTCAGGCTTCTGGCAACCGATGGACACCTTGCGCGATAAAATTTATCTTGAAGAGTTGTGGGCGAGCGGAAAGGCCCCGTGGAAAAAATGGTAGATCTATCTTTTTGGGCGGGTAAGGTCGTACTACTAACCGGTCATACCGGTTTCAAGGGAAGCTGGCTTTCTTTATGGTTGCAATCCATGGGCGCGAAAGTGGTTGGTTATGCGCTACCACCACCTACCAACCCCAGCCTGTTTGTCACAGCGAATGTGGCTGAAGGCATGACTAGTATCGAAGGCGATTTACGCGATTACACAGCACTGACAACGGCATTTAAACAATACCAGCCCGAGATCGTCATTCACATGGCCGCCCAAGCTTTGGTGCGCTACTCCTACAGCAACCCAATCGAAACTTATGCTACCAACGTAATGGGCACGGTGCATTTACTGGAAGCCGCAAGGCAAGCTAATTGCGTGCGCGCCATCGTCAACGTGACTAGCGATAAATGCTACGAAAATCGCGAATGGGTATGGGGTTACCGTGAGAACGATCCGATGGGTGGGTATGATCCATACAGCAGCAGTAAAGGCTGTGCGGAGTTGGTGGCATCTGCTTATCGTTATTCCTTCTTTAATCCACAGAATTACGCGAAGCACGGCGTGGCGTTGGCTTCCGTTCGTGCGGGCAACGTAATCGGTGGCGGTGACTGGGCGGAGGATCGGCTGATTCCTGACATGCTGCGTGCGATTGCGGCTGGCCAGCCGGTCGA
>JANMWF010000053.1:0-2833 GCA_031393845.1 Nitrosomonadales bacterium
GTGCCGGCGTTGTGGTTAACATACATTTGGGCTGGCTCCTCGGGTGATGGACGGGTGTTTCGCAACTCCACCTTACCACTCGTCGAGCCAGTCTGCTTTTATTCATTGAATCACAAGGTTGGCATTAAGTAAGTGCCATTCAGGGCAGGGTCCTTTTCAACGTCTCATTTTAACACTTATCAACACTCGGAGTGCCTTATGGACTGCGCTGTTTGTTTTAACTGGATTGTCCGTTTCGTCAGCGTGGTCGCGATCGGTTTGTTGACCACTGCCTGCGCTGCGCTTCCCGAAGTGCGGTATCTAAGCAGTTCGCTGGTAGCGCCAGAGAATCCAACGGTGACCAATGCGCAAGGCACCCTCAGCGCAAAGAAATCGAATTCTCTACTAGTTAAACGCTGGCGCAATTCTCACGTGGATGTCGCAGCGCTGGCGGCGCTGGAAGAAGCGGCTACCGGCAGTCCTCTGATCGCCGGCAACAAAGTCACCTTGCTTTATGATGGCCCGCAAACCATGGCGAAGATGATCGAGGCGATCAGCGCGGCCAAGGATCATATCAACTTGGAAACCTATATCTTCGATCAGGATGAGTTGGGTATACGCTTTGCAGATCTCCTGATCGCCCGCCAACGCGCTGGGGTGCAAGTCAATGTGATCTATGACAGCGTCGGAACGATTGGCACGCCGCAGGCATTTTTCGACAAAATGCGCGATGCCGGCATTCACCTGCTAGCTTTCAATCCCGTCAACCCACTGAAGCTGATAGGGCCGTGGGAGCCGAATAACCGCGATCACCGGAAAATTCTGGTCGTCGATGGTGTGGTCGCCTTCACGGGCGGTGTGAATATCAGCAGCACTTATGCCAACAGTTCACTGTTCCGCTCGAAAGCCAGGCGCGATGCCAAAGTCGGCTGGCGCGATACCCATATAAAGATCGAAGGGCCGGCGGTCGCCGCACTTCAGTGGGCATTTCTAAATACCTGGGCTAGTCAGCAATCTCCCGATCTTCCTAACAGCGATTTTTTTCCGCCCTTAAAAGAGGTCGGCAACAAGCTCGTCCGGGTTCTGGTCAGCGAACCCGGTGGCGATTATGACATTTACAAGGCTTATGTTCTGGCGATACAAGAGGCAAAGAAAACGATACATATAACCTGCGCCTACTTTGTACCGGACGCGCAGATTCTGCAGGCATTGAGCGATGCTGCGCACCGGGGTGTCGACGTCAAAATCATTTTGCCTGGGGTAACGGACAACGGTTTGGTCTTTTATGCAGCGCAATCCTTTTACAGCGAAATGCTGGCCAATGGGATCAAGGTCTATCAGCTGCAAATCGCGGTCTTGCATGCCAAGACCGCCGTGATCGACAAAGTGTGGTCGACAGTGGGGTCGACCAATATCGATACCCGTAGCTTCTTACATAACAATGAAATAAACGTGGTGGTTTTTGGCGACGAATTCGGCACTTCGATGGAAAATGCATTTTTAGAGGACTTACGCTATTCGGTCGAAATTTCCAAGGAAAAATGGGAGCAGCGTTCGCTGGTCAGCCGGATTAAAGAATGGGCTGCCCGCAGACTTGAGTATTGGCTGTGATGTGTCACAAGCTGGCAAATTCAAGGCCGGATTTAACTGTGATGGAGTGGAATGCATAAGCGTTTTTGGTTAAGTTGGTTGAGATGCCCGCCGTTGATCTTCGCCACAAGTGTCGCAAGCACCGCGATAGGCGAAATCAAATCCCATGTAGATACTGCGCACAAAATAAGCGTCATTAGCGGAATTACCGCGGCAGAATCAATTCAAGCAACCGATTCGAAGAACTGATCGATGCGGCGTGCATTGAATTCAACAATCACGCTGCAGCAGCGAGCCGACGGCACTGCTCGAGAAGCCTTTGCAGCGCTGGTTTACAGCTATCGAACGGTATCTGTGGCTGTTACAAAATGGACCAGGAGAGCTATCTTGAAATGAAATATGCTTGGCATTTGCGGCAGCAGACTGTGCATTAACAAGCCGCGCTTCATTACATGCATGCAGCAAATTCCAACAAATTCGGGTCAACGCGTTATATCTAGCCCATCAGCCATAGAATGATCACGATCACCAACACTGGGACCGTGACCCCAACCCCGGCTGTGGGGTTAACTCTGAATAGCGCCGATCTGCAGTAACATCACAATGACTAACAGAATTGTTCCATAATGCAATTACATATTTTAATTCAGTAAGTTATAACAGCTTGCAGGATCTTTCAAACGAAGACAGCCGTCTGCTCGGCTATCCAACTCAAACTTGAGTGGGACATACACGGATTTGACCCCCTAACGTAGCAGCGCGAATGCGCCGGTTGCGGATGAAATCAGTGACGATGGTATAGTCGCCAGTGAAGCCCTCATTCTGTATTGCATAACAGCATCAATACAGTACGCCGGTCTCGCTTGGGACGGTGTGAGTCGGCTACCAGTGCCAATAAACAGCTTAGGTTCAAACGGCGTCAGCTTGCCAGTGACCTTTACTCTCTGGTACTTAGCAATGGCTTCGGCTGGTGTTTAAGGGCACCTCTAAAAATCCAATTTTCGTCACAATACGGCGTTACTCAAAAAATTATCGCTTACATATCAACTATATGCCGCGTTCAAATTTTTTACTCGTGCCTCGTCTTGCCTAGAAACTTGAATTTTTAGATGCGCCCTTAAACCTTTTCTTGATGGTATTGCGTAACAGACTGGTGCGCCGCTTAATTTCATGTATAGACAGATACTTACGGAAAAACATCCGCCGGATCTTTGCATACATGACCATGGTAATCACCTTTAATTTACTCTTTCTTAAATATTAA
>JANMWF010000054.1:0-7080 GCA_031393845.1 Nitrosomonadales bacterium
TGCGCCGTTGCCCGAAGGCTGCGGCGACAATTTGTGCAAATAATTTTTCGTTTTGCACCAGCACTTCACTGGCTGGCAGCGGGGTCATGCGCACAATGGCGGAATCCACTTTGGGTGAGGGCCGAAAAGATTCCGGCGGAACGTCGAGTAATTTTTCCATGTGGAAACGGTATCGCATCATCACCGATAAGCAACCATAAGCTGGGGTTGATTGCCAGCTCAGCAACATGAAAAACTGGTAGCATAAATCATGCTCGTTGGAAGATGGAAAACCAGAGGGAGGCTTATTTCCTGAACGGTACCTCCACAGATAAAGGAAACATCATAGTGCTGAAGGGCGTTGATACTTTACATTTGCGTCGGTTCCTACGCTATGCGCTACGGGCCGGGGTTGTGGTGATCTTTTGCCTGCTTTATGTTTTGTTTGTTGGTATCGAATTTAACGCTTCTCTTCTGCGCGAAACAATCGCCAATGCATTTTTCAATAGTATTGGCCGCAATGTTCGATTCGATGGGCCTTTGCAACTTGAGATTTCCGCACGACCGCAGCTGCGTGTAGGGGGGTTGCATATCGCCAACTTGAGTGGCTTCGCAGGTAGCGAATTTGCCAGCCTTGGTGAGGCGCATCTCTCACTGAATCTCTGGCCTCTCTTCCGTGGCCAACTACAAATCGAAGAGCTTAGCGGAAACAACGTGCATATTCAGCTGCAGCGCCATGACAACGGCAGCAACAACTGGACATTCCAAAGTCCCAAGTCCAGGCAAGAGAACATGCGGGCTACGGGGGAGGAGGTGCCAGCATCGTTGAATGACCTTAGCCACATGCTCACAGTTCTCGATATTAAACGAGTGACGCTGAAAAATCTGAGCATCGAATACATTGGCGACAACACAAAGAGCCATTTCTACGACTTGCGTTCGCTCACCGCGCAATTGCCCGCCGGTAAGCCGCTCACTATTGCATTGGACGGCACGGTCGAGAAGACATTTCCCTATAAGCTCGATTTCACCGGCGGCTCAATCGAGGATTTTGCGAGAACCGATAAGCCATGGCCGATAGACCTGAAGCTGGAATTACTAAGCACCAGGTTGTATCTCAACGGAAGCATATCGGGGGTGGGAGGCGAGATCAACTTCGGTCTTGGCACCGAGAGTCTTTTGGATTTCGAGCGCCTGCTTCAGGTCAAACTTCCAAATGTCGGCGTCGTTGGCATTGCTGGCGCACTAACCTACGGCGCGGGCAAGATGGAATTGACTCATCTGGACGGGATTATGGGCAAGACTACATTCAGCGGCGTGCTTGGCCTCAACTCCACCGGTGCCCGGCCTCGTATTACGGGTTCACTAACGGTGCCAACTCTCGACTTGCGACCGTTTCTGGAAGACAAACCCGATGAAGAAATAGAGCCTCCAAAAAGCATTGCCGAGCTTTATCGCGAAATTTCAAAGGCCACATTCAGCCTGAAGGAGCTCAATAATGTGGATTCCGACGTTACTCTGCGCGTGGGGAGTTGGCTGAACCTTCCAGGCAACGTGCACGATGCAATGTTGCAAGTGAAAATCAATAATGGCCATCTTGATATCCCGATACAGGCAACGGTTGCGGGCGTAGCATTTTCCGGGCTTGCGAGTGCTGACACGACCGTTACTCCGGCACGGTTCAATCTCGGACTTGGCACACATGATTCCAACCTCGGTGGCCTTGCAGAATTACTGGTGGGCGTAAAGGGCATCAAAGGAGAAATGGGGCGTTTCGATTTGAGAATTGCCGCCGCTGGTGATCGCGGTAATGAACTGGTGAAAAGCCTTGACGTGCAGCTCAACATGGAGCGCGGCAAGCTTACCTATGGCAACAACGAAGGTGAGCGTCCTGTGGCATTTTCTCTGGAGAAGCTTGCTGTGGTCTTGCCACCAGGCAAGCCTCTGAATGGAGAGGTGCGTGGTTATCTTCTCGATCGGCCATTCACTGCCTTGCTGCACGGTAGCGCACTTGAAACCATGATGCTGGAAGCGCGTGCACCGATTGATTTCAGCATGCGATCTGGCAGCATGCATGCACATATTTTCGGCGTATTGCAGCCTGTGGATGGGAAACTTGGCCCTGAAATAACCTTTGAACTTTCTGCTCCACGTTCTGGCGACGTCGCGAACTGGTTCGGATTAAAATCCGGAACCGATGCTGCCATTTTGCTAAAGGGGAAAGCCAGCATGAACAGCCGCGAATGGCAGCTTGCCGATCTTTTATTTCAGTTGGGGCGCAGTTCATTGTCGGCGGATATAGTGCGCACCGAAATCGAAGGGAAACCGTTGCTTAAAGTGCGCCTGTCCGGTGAACGTGTAGATGTGGGTGAACTGGAATTGCTGATGCATCAGCCAAATAAAAGCGCGTCCTCAGGCTCGGTACTCGACATTCCTATTTTACCCAAAGGTATTGACTTGGCTGATGCGGACATTGAAGTGCGGGTCAAACGCTTTGTTGGCTCCAGTTCCTTTGAAGTGAGCGACCTTTCCTTTGACGGGCATATTCGCAAGGGAGTCATGCTTACATCGCCGTTTGCGCTGAACGTCGCCGGAGCAGGCTTTAGCGGCGCCATTGCCCTTGACCTTCGTAGCATGCAGCCCCGCACAACCATGTGGCTTGCAGCGGAATCGCTGGACGTCGGAAGCATGCTGAAAAAACTTAACCTTTCGCGCGACACCGAAGCCAGCATCGGAAAGTTAGCGCTTTATATCGATTTGCAATCGAGTCGCTTGGGGGACTTGATTTCGCATTCGACACTCATGGCGAATTTCGAAAGTGGCCATCTTACGTTGAGGGACTCAAATACCGGCGGCCAGATGCGAATCGCCTTGGACAAGGGCGTGCTCAATATGGATGCAGGGAAGGCGGTGAGCCTCGACCTGAATGGCAGGCTTAATGATATTCCAGTTTCTATCGGAATTGAGACAGCACCTGCTGCAGGTCTTGTAAACCCGTTACTACGCATTCCAATCAAACTTACTGTGGACGCAGCCAATACCACGATGAAACTCTCCGGAAGTATTGCACGCCCTCTCACGCAGGCAAACATTGAACTGGCGCTCGATATGCATGGCGTTCGTTTTGACAATCTCAACAACATGGTGCATGCCTCGCTGCCACCGTGGGGCCCTTGGTCGGCAGCAGGAAAATTTCGCATGTCGGCACAAGGTTATGAAGTTGCAGACCTCATGCTTCGGGTGGGCGACAGCGCACTTGCCGGGCATGGAAAACTCGATACTACTACCACGCGTCCGCGCCTTGATGTTGCACTCACAGCGCCGAACATCCAGCTGGACGATTTTAAATTCGCTGACTGGTCGCCGGTGAAAGAAAACCCGGAGGCAAAGCTATCATCCAAAGCCAGGAAGCCGCTGACCTCAGCTGAAATCCGCAAAAAAGCAACCGAGTCGAGTACTCAAGCACAGCAGCTATTAAGCCCCGAAGTTCTGCAACGTCAGGATGCGCATCTGTCAGTGCGGGTGGATAAAGTGCTCTCCGGCAAAGATACCTTGGGCAGTGGGAAGCTTATCGCAAAGCTGGAAAACGGACGTTTCGACATCAACCCGATCGAAGTCAATATGCCTGGTGGGTCAGCAAGGCTTTGGTTTGGATATAAGCCGAGCGGCAGCGATGTGCAAGTGGATTTACGTGCGGAAGTGAAGCGCTTTGATTATGGCGTGCTTGCACGCCGTATTAAACCAGACACCGATTTGCGCGGCAATTTCAGCCTTAATGTCAATGTAAGTTCGCGCGCTCACTATCTGTCTGAAATATTGCATTATGGAAACGGGCGCATTGATTTCACCATACATCCAGAAAATATGAAATCTGGCGTGTTCGATATCTGGGCAGTGAATCTGCTGGTGGCGTTATTGCCAGCAGTGGATTCCAGCAAGGCTTCCAAGGTGAATTGTGCAATCGGACGGTTCGTTCTTAAGGATGGCAAGCTTAATGATGAGCTCATTTTGATTGATACTAGTCGTATGCGAGTTATCGGCAAAGGCTCTGTGGATTTTGCTGACGAAAAAATTATGCTTCACATGCAACCCAAAGCGAAAAAACCACAGTTCCTGAGTCTCGCCACCCCAATCAATGTAAATGGCAATTTTGACAATTTTAACGTTAGTGTAGAAGCTTCCGCGATAATGGATACCATTGGCCGGCTCGGTACTTCCCTCGTTTGGGTGCCGATGCAAATACTTTTCGGGAAAAATATACCAGCGGACGGATCTGATGTTTGCACAGAGGTTGGTTTCAATGAGTCATAAAACAACGATTTATCGCTTCTGTTTCGATATGGGTTTCAGTCTGCGCAACATCTTTCTAATACAGCGAATGGATGAGGTTTAAGCCATGAGAATTCAACTTTTGGCACTCAATGCAATCCGGGTTTTTTTCGCCAGGTTTTATACGTTTCTCGCAGAGCGCTGGAAGTTGAATTTTTATTTCTATCTGGCAGCGGTGTTTACGGTGTTTACTTTAGTTGATACTGTTTACTTGCATTTCACTGCGGAAATGCGTCAAAGCGCTTTTGACATGATGGTGCGTTACCGGATTTTCAAACCAAAACCTGATCCTGAAATCGTTATCGTTGACATCAATGAGGCCAGTCTCGCTGCGATGGCCAAAGACTATGGCCGCTGGCCGTGGCCGCGTCAGGTGCTGGGTGAGTTTCTCGAGCAGATTGAACAGCAGCAACCAAAGGCCGTAGTTTTTGACATCCTGTTCAGTGATGCGGACATATACAACCCAGACAGCGATATTTACTTTGATTCAGCCATCGCCTCCACCACCAACACCTTTTTCCCCTTGCTGCGCCTTGATCCTGACAGTGACCCGTTAAGCAAGGTTAAGCCTTTGATGATTCCCGGTGTGCGAGCCTTGTCAAAAGAGGCAAGCCAGGATGCAACTGTCGCGGTGGTATTGCCGCATTTTCAGGCAGCTTTGAATGGGGGGCGTATCGGTTTGCACAATATCTACCCGGATCCAGACGGTGTGGCGCGACAGTATCTGATTTATCGCGACGATTATGGGTGGAGGTTGCCGTCCTTGCCCGCGCAGGTGGCACGCAACCTTGGTTGGGAAGAGCCATCCGTGCAACAAATTCTTCTCAACTGGCGTGGCCCGCCATTCTCATACCACTATGTCAGCTTTAGCGACGTATTCGCCGACTTTAGCAATAAGGAAAAGAAACGCCCTCCGGATGAATTCAAAAATAAAATCGTTATTATCGGCTCTACTGCACCAAGTTTATTTGATATCAAGATAACGCCGCTGAGCCAGACACATCCTGGCGTGGAAATCCTTGCGACCGCGATGGATAACATAAAACATGGAGATTATTTGCATTACCCCGAAGCCCGCGTGATTTATATGCTGCTCTCGCTCCTAATGGTGTGGCTTACCGCTTGGGGTTTCTTCCGCAATTCTGGCCGTGACAAGATAGATCATATGTTTGGTCTATCACAATTTATTTTGGTTGGAATTTCTTATACCAGTATCAATCTATCCAATACTTACATCAATCTTACCGGGCCGGTGATGATTGGAATGGCCTATTTTACTATTGCGCGTATTTACGCGACTGGAACACGTATTGCGCTGGAACGAAATATGGTGCGGATCTCGCAGGCGAGCAGTGGCAATCTGCTGGCTACGGTACTGTTGATCCGTCTTGATGGCACACAGAACGTTATAACTGATGTAACGTTGGAAAGAATTCGCCGTGGTTTGGAAATGGCTAGCAAAGAACCTAAATGCGTGGATGTAATAAAAGGCCTGCAAACGGGGGGGTGGGATCTATTTGGAAGAATTTTTGCAGTTTCATGGGTGGTATCTTCGGATAATGCGGATGGAATTTCGCGGATAAAACATGATGTAGAAGTTGTGCTGGCGGCATTAATGCCATTGTTGAGGAAGAATCTTGCTCATCCTGAGAATGTTTCCGAGTGGTTTATGCATCAAGGAATAATTGCAGGCGGCGTTGCGGCAAGTGCCAGCTGGCGTGCTATGTACGCAGAGGCTATTCTGCGGTGGGAAGAACAAAAAAAGGGGGGATTAATATGAAAGTGATTAAATCAGGGTTTATAGCTTTAACTATCTTGCTGATGTATCCGGCATTTGCTATGGAAAACGGCACTGCGCTTAAATCCGATAAAATCAGGAGCGAACCGTTTGGTGATGCAACGGCTCTGGCTACGCTGGCAGTCGGCGACAAAGTGGAAATCTTGCGTAGGGTCGGAGGCTGGCTAAGTATTAGAAGCGCAAAAGGTAGCGGCTGGGTGCGCATGTTGAGCATCCGCAAAGGCGCTGCGGGCAAGGGAAGCGGCGAAGTGGCAGGAGTGTTGAGCATAGCATCGGGGCGTGCGGGGACTGGCAAGGTCGTCAGTACCACCGGTATTCGTGGATTGAATGAAGAAGAGTTGAAATCTGCCAAATTCAATGCCGACGAACTAAAGTTGGCTGAATCATTTGCCACCACTCGTGCAGATGCGGATGGGTTTGCCAAAACAGGGGAACTTAAATCACAAAAATTCGATTACCTGCCTGAGCCAAAGAAGGAGGCTCAATATGAATAAAATAACAGAATGGTTGCTGGCAATGGGATTGTTGCTTGTCTGTAGTGCAGTCTACGGCCTGGATTTTGATAAATTGTTAAATAACATTCAGAAACCTAAAGATGAGAAACAAGGTCAGCAACAGCAACAAGGTTCAGATATGTCGTCACTGTTGGGCGGTATATTGAAAGCAACCACCGGAACATCGCAAGATGAAGAAATAGCTATTGGCCGAAGAATTTCCGGGAACTTGCTTGGCGCGGCTCCATTGGTTAAGGACAACGTCCTGCAAAAATACGTCAACAACGTTGGGCGGTGGGTGGCAAATCAAAGCGAGCGTCCTGATTTGCCTTGGCATTTCGGCGTCATCGAGTCAGGTGACGTGAACGCGTTCGCTGCTCCTGGGGGATATGTTTTTATTACGCGGGGTTTGTACCTGTTGTTGCAAGATGAGGCAGAACTTGCGGGCGTATTAGGACATGAGATAGGCCACGTAATCCT
>JANMWF010000060.1:0-6833 GCA_031393845.1 Nitrosomonadales bacterium
CGAGCCGCCCTGCTCTTTGGCCACGCCTTGCAGCAGCGCCACGATGGTGCTGGAATCAACCCCGCCCGACAAGAACGCGCCCAGCGGCACGTCGGCCATCATTTGCTTGCGCACTGCGTCTTTCAGCAAAGACTCCAGCGCATCGACGGCCTGGTCAGGCGTGCCGGCAAAAGGCTGTGCCAGCCCCTGCTCGACCACCGACTTGCCGCTCCAGTACATCGTTACCTTTGGCGTGCGCTGGGCCAACGACAACGTCAACAGGCAGCCAGGCTGCAGTTTGGAAATGCCCTGGTAAATGCTGTGCGGTGCCGGAATGTACCCATGGCGCATCATCAGGCAAAGCGCCCCGCGATCAACCTCTGCGGCAAAAGCCGGGTGTACTTTGAGCGCCTTTAGCTCAGAACCGAACAAAAACGCAGCGCCTTCACCCTGGCCCTGCCAGCCGTAGTAAAGCGGCTTTTCACCCAGGCGGTCACGGCCAAGGGTCAGCACCCCGTCTTGCTTGTCCCATACGGCAAAGGCAAACATGCCAATGCACTTTTTAACTGTGGCCTCAATGCCCCAGGCATCAAACCCTGCCAAAAGCGTTTCTGTATCCGAATGCCCGCGCCACGTATGCGGCATTGCGTGCGAAACGCGGCCATTCATGTCTTCCAGCTCGGCACGCAAATCCAGGTGGTTATATATCTCGCCGTTAAAGGCAATCACATACCGCCCGCTACCCGAGGGCATGGGCTGGTGTCCTGCGGGCGACAAATCCACAATTGCTAGGCGCCGGTGCCCAAAACCAATTCGTTGCTCGCCGTCACACCAATATCCGCCGTCATCCGGCCCACGAAGAATGAGCGTATCTGCCATGCTGCGCAGCAAAGCCGCATCGCCCCCTGTGGTGGCAACACCACCGAGGAACCCAACGAAACCACACATTAAAGCGCCTCTTTATTTAAAACTTGGCGGTAGATAGCTTCAAATCGTTCTCGGGCTCGCGTCATTGAAAACTCCGCTTCGACTCGCGCTTTTGCGCGCATACCCAATGCATGCCGTGCACCTTGATCCAACGCCAGTAATCGCTCCACGCCTTGCGCCAAGGCCACCGAATTTTCTTTGGGGACTACGAAGCCAGTATCATCCAACAACATGGCAGCATCCCCTACGTGCGTAGTTATGCAAGGCAGGCCCATCGCCATCGCCTCAGCCAATACATTGGGAAATCCCTCAGTGCGCGAGTGCAGACAAAAAATATCCATCGCCGCCAGGCACTGCGGCACGTCCTTGCGCTCGCCCAATAACGTGAAACAACCCTTGCAGCCCGTCCTGTCGATCCAGCGCACAAGCTGCGCGTTATCCCAATCCAAGTCGCGCCCCACCATCACAAATCGCAATTGCGGGTATCTCATAGCCAGCAAACCGGCTGCCCGCACAAAATTCTCTTGATCCTTAACCGCGTGAAATCTTCCCAAACTGCCCACCACCATATGGTTCTGGGTAATGCCGCATTGCTCGCGCAGCACTTGCCGCTCTTCGACTGATGCATTCAACCAAGCAAAATCGTAGCCGTTCGGCACTACTAGCATCTTCTTAGATTCGTAACCAACCGCGATGTGAGATTGCCGGGATGCCTCAGCGGCGCAGACGATTACTTGTGGCACCCGCTTCGACAGCCGTGCGCAAAGCCACCGAACAATCACTGTCATAGACGAATCTGCAGACCGAATATCGGTCGTGCGAATCCCCCAGATTACATGCCTGTTACCCGCTATACGGGCAGCCAGGCCTCCCAGTAAATCAGCGTGATACATCCAGGTCTGCACAATGTCTGGCTGACTCGCGCGAATCAGTTTCACAAGCCGCCAAAGCACTTGAGGAATGCTAAATATGGAGCGTATCCCCAACGAATAAACCTCCACGCCGATGGACTGAAACTGCGGGCCAAGCTTGCCCATATCGGTGAGTGAAACAACACCATGACGATATGCAGGATCTTCGCGATGAGATTCGACAAGGCGCTTGAGCATCATCTCGGCACCCCCGACATTAAGGCCAATAATGATGTGAAGGACATTCATCGGAGAACACCAAGTTCCTTGAATAACGAATCCCACTTGTTAATAACCGACTGCAAACTGTACCGGTCGATTACAGAATCTCGTGCTTGGTTACCCATCCGAATGCGCAATTCCTCACTACCCATCAACTCTCTGAGTTTAAATTCGAACATAAACTGATCGTCAAGTGGTACAAGAAAAGCATCTTGCCCATTCCTCGTAATATCTCGCGGCCCGCTCGGGCAATCGAAGACAATACATGGAAGACCGACACCCATCGCTTCGAGCAGGGCATTGGGAAATCCCTCATATTTTGAAGTCATTGCAAATACATCAGCCTTAGCCATCGTCACCCATGGGTTGGAAGTTCGCCCCATTAAAAACGCGCGATTTTGTAACCCAAGCGAATAAATTTGACCTTTTAGCTGTTGTCGAATTAGACCGTCGCCGTAGAGCCGAAGATCCCAATTTGGATAATCAGGAGCAACCTTAGAAAATACATTAATAATCTTGTCAATCTGTTTTTCATCTGAAAGTCGCCCCAAGCTCAAAAGAGTATTCCGAGCTTTGGCCACCGTCTCCTTTCTAAGCGAAACGACACCATCCGCGAGAGGATTAGCAACCGTGCGCACTTTTTTCAAATGCGGATATAGTTTTCCAACAGTAGTTGCGACAGTCTCCGTCTGAACAACCAACATATTGGCAAACCGGTATGTCATGCGGCAAGCAAATTCCCAAAAAGGTGAAGTGGTTTGACTTGACGGGTTTCTTCTCTCGCAACAAATAACAGGCACCGAAAGTAAGACGGCTGACAAAATGGCAGCAACATTTACGTTCGGCAGAAATGAAATCACCACGTCGGGATTTTTATTGGCCATCAAATTCTTTAACGCGACAAGTCTCCGCACATAGTTCCATGGGGACTTGCTACCAGACCGCACCAAATCAGCCAGATAGATGAGCTCTACACCATTCGAAACTTCATAAAAGGGCCTGCCTCCACCGGAAAATGTTGGCACTAAAGTCACCTGATCACCACGCGCAGCCCAGGCATTGCAAAGCGTCGTGGCGACCCGCTCCGCGCCACCAGCTCCCAACGAACTTACAAGGAAAAAAATCTTCATCTTTGATCACTTACGCATTAGAAGTAGGTGCAGGTTGTAATTCACGCCGAGATTTAAATAGCCAGATGAAATACTGCTTAATTCCAATAAATTGGAGCACTGCCCATGCAAAATCTAACTGAACCCGATGGCGTGGCCCTTGGAGCTCACCATAAACCGAATAAAGTCCCATGAAGATAACCAGATAGAGTAGAAAGAATTGTGTGAAAGGTGTTTTTTTTCTCCGCATCAACAATATCACCCCATAAAATACCACTGGCACTAGAATCCAGTGGAATAATGCAGGAATATCTAAAAAACTGTAATTTAGCTCAGTATTAAAAGGTATAGGTGTGAGTGTCATTCGCACAAATCCGAAGATAGGATTTCCAATGTTTTCCTGAAGGTTTGCCCACGCAGAAGTTATTAGATTTCCAATCGTCATCAAGGAGCCCAATAACAATAACGAAGTAGTACCAATAAACCAATAGACATGATGTCGACGTTTTACTGCCAGCAGCTGATGTAGCACAAATACACCAGAAAAAAGCAACGGTACATAGAAACGCAAGAAAAGAAGAATGACAACAACCGGTATCGCGACTGCAATTGCCGAATTATTTCTACCTTGGAAGTACAAAGAGGCCGCCAAAAGCAGCAACACATGCAGCAATAAAACAAATATATCTTTACCGTTCATCACATTAGACCAGGCAAGAATGTCGGGGTGAAGCAGCAAGAACATAAAGAATATTTTTCTCCATTGTCCTCTTAACCCGAATTCCCTAGCACCAAGAATAGAACCAAACCATGCGACTAAAACGGTAAGAAGAATATTCAATGCCACTGGCGCGTAGTAGCCCACACCAAAAAAACGAAACGCATAAGTGTTATATAGATGGTAAAGAAAGTGATCGCCACCACCCGTCATCAAAACAAATCCCCAATTTTCTGCCAGGTTTGATAAACCTATTCTTTCGTTTAGAAGCGCTATTCCACCAGCCACGTACTTCCAATCATCTAAAAAAGTAAACGTACCATCAAATAGCAAACCAAAATAGATTAAAAAGATACCGGCTTTTAAAAACGCGACAGGCAGGGAAAATACTACCGAACGAGTTACATAAAAAGCTACACACCACGTGGCGATAAAAATCAGGAAGCCTGGCCAGAAAAGTAAATCCAGATCAAATGGCTTCATCACACCTTACCATACGATTACAACAGACAAATTTCACTTCAGACGATACAGTTCCTGCACAAAACGAAATTTCTAGAAACTGCCGACACATTTTTATTAAGTCTTTTGTGAAAAGTACATTTTTTGCCCCAATTTCAAGTCGGTCGCTTGTAATATCCAAGCAGGCTTAGGACAATTCTCACAGTATATTTTGGATAAATTGCCAATAAAATAGTAGGCAACCAAAATTCTTTCGCTGTTGAGGTTAAAAATTTGACTATTTTTCTGCGATGGCCTAATGAAAGCTTTATGCAGGTTGAGCTTGCGTAATTTGCTACGCAACGTGCACAGATAAATTTCGCCAGCCATTTGTTCATTCCAAAAGTAACTGCTTCGGCATATATAGAATTCCAGATTCTCAAGTTGGCAACTAACTTTAGCAAGTCGCCTGTTCCCGTCTCATTACTTCCATGCTGTCGCCAAATCCCAATATTTTTATCGAGATATCGAACCTCACCCCTAAGCGTAAGTCGATACAAAGACTCCCAATCAGAACTGATAGCGCCAGATCTATAAAAATCTGCACTTAAAGCATGTTCTCTTGAATACAAAACAGCCATGTGCATCAACATGTACTCATTTTTTGGAAGTTCTCTCAAAATATCTAACCCTGTACGTTTTCGAAAAACTGGGATTTTTGATACCCATTCCTTAGTTAAATTTTTTGTGGTCGCTTTTGCAACAATCATTACTATTTTGTTGTGATCGAGAAGGCCAACCGCATTCAAAACGAAATCTGGATCGATGTAGTAATCATCGCCATCTAAATTTATAACATAGTCACCTGTCGCATGGCAATACAGTAAATTTTTATAATTAGCGGTACGTCCAATATTATTTGGGTTCCGCACATACTTAAGTCTTGAATCGGTTATTTTCGCCAAAATTATCGGCGTTGTATCTGTTGATGCATCATCTCCAACAATGATTTCAAGGTTTGAATAAGTTTGAGCCAGTGCCGAGTCAATCGCCTCACCAATAAACGCCGCCTGGTTAAAGGTCGGAATCATGATTGTGACTTTGGGTTGGAAAATCTCAGTCATGGCTTAACCCTGGCCCATACTGTCATGCGCCCCGTTTGGCCGAACACACTCAACAGCCAGGCCAATGGGTACAACGCATAATTCCACTTGCCTGCATGCTCAGGGAAGTCAATAAACTTTTGCCCCACTTTGACATAACCCCTATCACGAAGAACATAACCCGTGCTGGCGATCAAGTTGCCGAGCACTCTCTGATGGTGAACTTTTTCCAGCTTCCAGCCTGTAATCTGCAATATATTTTCTAGAGTCTGCGGTGTGAAGTGATGAAGATGAGTTGGTAATTGCAGCGCATACCACTTATCTTTAAAAATACTAAATTCAAAAGACCCTGCGTTGGGTACAGAAAGAACCAACCAAGCACCGGGCTTAGCCCACCCATGCAATTTACGAAGGCAAGCAATAGGGTCATGAAGATGCTCCAGCACCATCCAGCCCACGATGAGATCGAACGCTTCCTCGGGCTGTGGGGCAGTTTCTAGTGGGCCGGCATGAACGCGGTAGCCTAGTTGTGCTGCGGTTTGGGCGGCCTTTTCTGAAAATTCAATGCCTTGCACCTTCCAACCTTCACCTGCCATATGGTGCAAATAGGCACCAGAGGCGCAACCAATTTCAAGCATTCGACCCGGCGCAATGGGTGGTAGGATTGTTGTATTGAAATTGAATACAAGTCTGAACACGGGCCTTAACATTTTCCTCAACCAGCTGGCAGTTTTGGGCTTTGCGGGCTGTACTCTGGTTCCCACATAAGGACCATAATTGTCCGGGTAATAGAAGCCGATGGTGTCCGGGGTGGGCCTCGGGCTGGTGCGCATTAGTCCGCAGCTAGTACATTTGACAACTGTAAATAATCCGGGCAAGTCGTGCAGCCGGTCTTTTCCAGTTAGCACTACGTCATCGGTCATGTCATAATCGATAGGACACCTGCTGTCTTCAATCATGACTTCTTTTGGAATATTCATAAAAACTATTTTTTCTCCAATAAGTAAACTTGTAACGACAAATTGGTCATGTAGTAAATACTCGTAGCTGTTGCCAAACCCACTAGCCCCCAAATATAAAACGCCGCGACCTTACAGGGAATATATGCTGTGTAGCTAAGCATGGACATACGTGTTGGGGTTATGGTGTCACCACAGGCATAAAAAGAATTCGAACAAATCTGCCCTGCTAAGCCCCCTACAAACATGCCGCCAAGCCAAATCAAGATCCACCACAATTCTTTGACATTGTCGGCACTGACATTACCGTGACCAACCAGCAGAACAAGCATAGCCTGACCGAACAGACCTAAAACCAATAGGCTGACAAGGCTAATTGCGCCCACCTGCATTAATTTTCGGCGATAGGCTTGCTGAAAACCTTCTGCATCCCCTGCCTTATGCAGTTTGCTGAGCAGCGGCAC
>JANMWF010000062.1:0-7418 GCA_031393845.1 Nitrosomonadales bacterium
GCAAAGCCATCTGCCGAAAGGATGAAACTGTTTTTATCGATCTGCATCAGCACACCCACTTCAGGTTTGTCAGTCTGCTCCCAGCCAATCAGGCTGGCCAATGAAAGCACCGGCAGCACCTCACCTCGCACCACCATGGTGGCTTTGCCAGCTATCTGTTGCAGATCATTCGGTGGAACCGATAAAATTTCCCGCACCAATGACAATGGCACTGCAAATGATTGATTGCAGAGACGTAGCAGCAGCACAGGCAGGATCGCTAACGTGAGTGGCAATGAAATAGTGAACTCGCTACCCTTACCCGGCACAGACGTAATACCGATAGTGCCACTCAACTTTTCAATGTTGGTTTTCACCACATCCATGCCGACCCCACGACCGGAAACACTGGAAATCTCTTCTTTAGTTGAAAATCCTGGAAGTAAAATCAAACTCAAGCTCTGCTCATCGTCCAGACTACTCGCGGATTCCGCGCTGATTATTCCCTTCTCAATTGCCTTGTTGCGGATCACCTCGGGACGCATACCTTTGCCATCATCGGTTATCCTTATGATGATGTGATCCCCCTCCTGTTGAGCACTTAAATGCACTAAGCTCTTCGCTGGTTTACCCACAGCCGCGCGCTGCTCCGAACTTTCCACACCATGATCCACCGCATTGCGAATCAAGTGCACCAGCGGATCGTTAAGATCCTCAATCATAGTTTTATCGATCTCGGTCTCTTCACCGGACAACACCAACTCAACATCCTTACCGAGTTGACGTGCCAAATCTCGCGCCAAACGAGGATATTTATTAAAAAGACGACCGATAGGTTGCATACGCGTCTTCATCACTGCATTTTGCAAATTCACTACCAGCATATCGAGCTGACTGACTGACTCATCTAGCGCAAGCAATATAGCCGCGTCAGATCGCCCCTGCAGAATGTCGGTGCGTAGATGAGTCAAGCGATTTTTTGTCAATCCAATTTCGCCGGAAAGATTGAGCACCTGATCCAGCCGGTCAGTATCAACACGAATTGTATTATCCTTGCCCGCCTCAACTTCGCGACGACCGCCAGTTGGAGCTTTATTGCCTGGAATATCGGAACTACGTCGGCCAAACGAACGAACATCTGGGGGGGACGTTTCCACACTGCCTGCAGGCGGCAATGGTGCCTGCGTTGCGGTCGATGAAGGAGGAGCTGAAGCGGATATCGCATCGGATCCGGCCTGAACCTGAACAGGTGAAGTCGGCACCAATGCCTGGTACAAAACAGGCCAGTCTGGACCAGACACTGCTGAAGACAGAGAATTATCAGCCGCAGATTCGAGCACAGCCACCTGCGGTGCAACAGCCGAAACGACAACAACCTCTCCATTCAGGGCGGCGTGCAGCGCGGAAATCAGGTGGGGAGGGGCGGCGTCTGGCTGCCTATATTGTGCTAATGCGTCAAACATAAGCCTGACCTCTCCCGTCGCTGCAAAAATCGCGTCCATAAGGTCCGCATTTAAAACTAACTCACCGTTGCGCAGATTGTCGAACAGGTTTTCAGTGAGATGACATAACGTGACCAGCTCCGTCGCATTGAGAAATCCAGCGCCACCCTTTATGGTGTGAAAGCCACGGAAAATGATATTGAGCAGAGCGCGATCATGTGGCTGTTTTTCCAAGTCAATCAGCTTGCTGTCGACGTCAGACAGCAAATCCGAGGCTTCCGTCAGAAAGTCCTGCATTAATTCTTCCATGCCTGCAAAATCGTTCATTTTAGAACCCCAAGCTTTCTAACAAGTCATCTACTTGATCCTGATTGGTTACCACATCGGTTCGCCCTGACGCGTTTATCACTGGACCATTCAGCAGCCCGGCATGAGCATCATGGTTATCCATAGGTGGAGAGCTCTCAACCAGCAACTCCACAAGTTGCTTTTCCAGTTTTTGTGTTACATCCACAATTTTTTTGATAACCTGTCCAGTCAAATCCTGAAAGTCTTGTGCCATCATGATTTCAGTCAAGTAGGCATTGGTAGCCTTTGCCTGTTTGGGCACCTCAGTCAAAAAAGCACGGGTCTGCGTTACCAAGCTTTTGAATTTCTCAATATCGAGTTGTTTATCAAAAAGCAGCTGCCATTCCTTCGCCAGAAGTTGAGAGTCGGCCTCAAGCTTTGACATAATAGGCTGCGCCGCCTCAGTGGCATTCAGCACCCGTTCAGCCGCTTTTTGAGTCATGGTAACTACATAACCAAGGCGATCACGAGCATCAGGAATAAAAGACGCGACTTTCTCGAGATCCTTGTCATAGCCAAGTTCATGCAGGGTGTCATGAAACTTGCGCGTCATTTGTCCAAGCTTGTTTACTACATTTTCCGATGGAATACCCGCATCAGCGCTTTGGTTCAACCCCTTATTATCCGAAGGCGATGCAATATTGGCAGCCTCTCCTTCACGGCCATCACTTGCCGAAGCAATGCTGTCAAACAACGCTTCCAAGTCATCTGAATCTTGTCCTGCAACTGCTTTCTTAGTCATGGCATCACTCACTTTTGCATGGTCAGGAAAATTTTCTTCAGTTTTTCATCTAGCGTGGCAGCAGTAAACGGCTTAACAACATAGCCGCTGGCACCTGCCTGTGCCGCCTCAATAATGTTTTCGCGCTTGGCCTCAGCGGTCACCATCAATACCGGCAAGTGTTTCAGTGTTGCATCAGCACGGATAGCTCTAAGCAGTTCAATACCTGTCATATTAGGCATATTCCAATCCGACACCACAAAGTCAAAACTCTCACTACGTAATTTTTTTAACGCATCGACACCATCTTCCGCCTCTTGTACATTGACGAAACCAAGCTCCTTGAGTAGGTTACGCACAATACGCCGCATTGTGGAAAAGTCATCCACCACCAAAAATTTCATATTTGGATCTACCACGATATACCTCCAGTTGCTTTTAGTTCTAATGGGAACGGTGGACAGGTAGGAATGTAAAACCATTCGCTGTATTACGTCTTTTTTTATCTTTTACTCTTATTCCTTATCCCGTTAATTTCCTTATCCCGTTAATCATGTTCAGACACATCAAGACAGCAAAGGCCGCAATGTATTGCTCAACATCGCCACATCAAATTTAGGCACGTAATAATCCACTCCAACCCGCTTCCCCATATCACGGTTGGCATCAGACGACAGCGACGAATGCATAACCACCGGGATACCATCGAAACGCTTGTCCGCCTTGATATGCTGAGTCAGCACATAGCCATCCATCACCGGCATTTCCGCATCTACGAGTACCACTTGAATCTGATCATGCAGATCCATACCACTACTCTGCGCGGTATCCGCCAGTCCCTTCAAGCGCTCCCATCCTTCCAGCCCGTTGTTCGCGTGCAAATTTTTGACACCCATCTTATCCAGCACTTCAGTTATTTTCTTACGCGCTACTGCCGAGTCATCCACGAAAAAGATGCATAATTCATGGCCATTTTCGATCTTATCTATGCTGCCCACCACATCCTCACCAAATGCGCAGGCAAGAATCTGCTCGACATCCAATATCGAAACGAGCTTGCCATCCGGCAACTCAGTGATCGCAGTAATCATGTCCTTGTTACCTGAAAACATGTCATCTGCAGGGCGCACCTTATCCCAGTCAACTCGAATAATTCGATCTACGTCATGCACCAGAAAACCGAGAATATGACGGCTATATTCGGCCACCATCATAGTGCTTTGGGCGTTCGACGCTGTTTCATCAAGCCCCATAAATTTAGCCAAGGTCAGTACGGGAAGAATATGTCCACGTAGTGACACAATGCCATCCACACCAGACGGCATATTGGGTGTCTTGGTAATCGCCATCGCACGGCACACCTCCTTGACCTTGAAGACATTGATACCAAAGGTTTCTGGAGTGCCCAGCGAGAACAACAGTATCTCCATCTTATTAGAACCGGCCAAGCTGGTTCTAGCATCCACGGTATCGAACAGGCCACCTGTACTCTGCGACAGAGACGTATTGTCTGCCAACTGTGATTGATATTCGGCAATCGACATGATCAGTCCTTTCTGTTTCTGGTCAGCAGCCGAGCGAGCGTCTGCGAAAGCTTCTTCGGTTCAAATTTTGGTACGTACTCATCCACCCCGACTGCCTTGCCGAGCTGCTGATTGGACTCGCTGGAAAGCGACGAATGCATCAACACCGGGATATTGTCAAAACGCCTATCTTCCTTGATCTTGCGCGTAAGCATATAGCCGTCCATTTCCGGCATTTCTACATCGGTAAGAATGACCTGCACCATATCACTCACAGGTATCCCCGCCGATTCGGCGTAACTAGCAATCCTTTGCAATTCTTCCCACGCCTGGCGACCATTAATAGCAGAAATATGATTCACCTGCATTGCCTCTAGCGCGCCGACAATCTGCTTACGCGCCACTGCAGAATCATCGGCAAAAAACACCGTTCGATCAGGCACATCTAAGGGTTTGACAGTCTTCAATGCAAGTTCGTCATTAAAGTGTCCAGTTTCAGCCAACACTTTCTCTACATCCATCATCATTACCAACCGCCCATCTGCCAACTCAGTGACGGCAGTCACCAAGCCACCCAATTGGGCATTAAGCATGTCCGGCGGTACCCTCATAGAGGCCCAATCGAGACGCAGAATGGTATCTACCGCCTCGACCAAAAAGCCCTGAGTGTGGCCATTGTATTCAGTGACCACCATAATTCCTGGTTTCGTGTCAGTCTGCACCCCGGTGTATTTCGCCAAATCGATCACTGGCACCAGCACTCCGCGCAAACTTACCATGCCCTCTACTGAGCCAGGCATTTCTGGCGCATGCGTAATGGGCGGCACACGCATCACTTCACGTACCTTGAATACATTAATACCGAAGGTTTCGCAGCGTCCGGTGCAACTATCCAAGCCAAGCGTAAACATCAAAATTTCTAACTTGTTGGTACCTGCCAGCTTGGTGCGCCCATCTATATTTCTAAGCAATTCAGACATGACTAACCCCGTTACTTTAAGCCCCTCTCTCCTTTACACTTCGTTCCCCGTATTCACTCTCTCCACAGAAGAGAGGTATACAAACTGGAAGATGAAGCGCGGAAGCGCGCGGCATTATTGTTTTAGTAATTACACCTTAAAGTGGGCCACAGCGGCCTCCATATCTCCAGCCAATTTCTCCAACCGTAATATGTCCTGCCCGACATTCTCTATCGCCGCATAGTTTTCTTCCGCCATTTGCGCAATATTTTCGACATGACGAGCAATTTCATGGCTACCCTTGCTTTGCTGATCCACCGATGCGGCAATATTGCTCACTCCACTGCTGACATCTGTTACCGAAGCTCCCGCCTGGACTAGCATGCTGGATACAGTATTAATCTGCTGCTGAGTAGATTTCAGTGACTGCAAGCCATGCTCAATGGCTTTTTCCACATTGCTGGATTGCACATCCAGCGTACTGGTTACCTTGTCGATTTCACGGGCCGATTGCGCAGATTTTTCAGCCAGCTTGCGAACTTCGTCCGCCACCACTGCAAAGCCTCGCCCTTGTTCACCCGCACGCGCCGCTTCAATCGCTGCATTCAACGCCAACAGGTTGGTTTGATCGGCAATATCCTTAACCTGTTGAGTCATGCTGGCAATTGTCCGCGCGCTTTGCACGAAATCACCGACCGATGCTGCAATCTGATTCACCGCTTTTTCAATGCTGGCGATTTCGTGAATCATGACTTCTGCGCTTTGATTACCTTTCTTGGTTTGTTGCAGACTTTGCTCGGAAAGCTTATGTACATCTGCAGCAGTCGCCGCCACTTCCGAAATACTCACCGTCATCTGTTCTACCGCAGCAGCTGTGGAAGCCGCTGCTTCATTTTGCGACTGCGAACTGTGAGTAATTTTCTGAGATGCTGAAGAAAGCTGAGTAGTACTCTGGCGAACCTGCTTAGAACTTTCGATCACATTGTTAATAATTACCTGCATACTGCCAATCAGAAGATTGAAGGAATTACCAGTCTCGGCAATTTCATTCTCGCCTTCCACCACGATGCGGTGCGTAAGATCATTGTCGCTCTGAATAAGGGCAATAGTTTCGCGCAAGGACTGCAATTCGGTAACAATACTTCTGACGATAAACAATCCCGCCATCACGGTCACCAGGATGGCCAACAAGCCAAATATCGCACTGGCCATGAAAGCCGTGCGGGCACTCGTTGCTGCAACGGCAGAAGCTGTTCTTATCCGCTCGGCAAGCATATTCTCAACTTCTTTCATGCCATTTATCTTGGCTGTAATGCTGCTAAACCACTTGGTTGGCTCAACACCAAAATCACCCACAGCCACTTTTTCTATCACTATCTTGCGCATGGCTTCCACTTCATCCAGATATGACCCAGTCATCTTACTTTTGTAAAAAGCGCGAGCCTCATCGCTCGCGTAATTAACAAATGTATCCAGATGCGTCTGCTGCGCGGAGATGTGGCCAATAAAAGTCCGATACTGCGCCGGTTCAATTTTGTTGGCTGTAAATACTGGCACCATTAACGCGCGCTCCTGTCCGGTACGTTCCTTAGCGTAAAGAAAAGCAAGGTATGCCGTCATTTGTTTGGCTACCTGCAAATCGCTGGCCTGCTCAGTGATCACCGGCATTATTTCAAGCAGAGTGGCGACGGTCTTAGTGTAATAACCAGCCGCCTCTGGCGCGGTGATTCTGAACTGCGAGGATGCATCGCGGTTATCTTTAAGACCATCCAGTTTGCTCATTGCGGCATCCACCGTAGTGCGGAAGGACGTGGGCATACTAACCGTATTCAGATGGGAATAACTGGTCTTGAGCAACGCTACCTTTTGATCAGTTTCGGCGCGATATCCCGGCAGATCATTGGCAAATTTCTCGCCTTTTGACTGAACAAAACCAGCCGTGGCAGCGCGTTCAATTTGCAGCTGATGCGCAGCGTCACCGATATAGACAGCAAATTTCATCAGTGTTTCGGTTTGTGTCAGACTTCTCCACTCCCCATAGCTTTGTTGAGCATTAATGGCCGCGAAAATAATCAGCCCAATAAGCGGCAGAGCCAGTAACAGTATCAATTTTTTTGATATAGAAATATTTTTCATGATTTGCCAAATGCCTTATATAAAAAGTAACTATTTATTACACAGCAACAATCAATTCGAATTATATTTTTACTTCAACCTGAATCGTTTAATTGTTTATGCTGCGCAATGATTAAATTTTTTAGCTCCATAAGTTAAATTGGAATCTAAATATTTAGTTTTAAAAAATATCACCCACCACATCTTAATTATCTTCACTTCACATATTTCAGGTTGACCCACAAAATGTCGTGTGGCGTTAAGCCTTGTAAAAAATATACTTCTTACAGCTACTTGTAACGGCGGTACGACTGAAAACTTTAGGGCGCAT
>JANMWF010000082.1:0-2959 GCA_031393845.1 Nitrosomonadales bacterium
TTCGTTTTTCCAGGGCAAGGCTCACAATCACGCGGCATGATGAACAATTACGCCGACTTTCCCGTAGTGCGTGACACCTTTGCCGAAGCTTCCGATATATTGCAACAAGACTTGTGGCAATTGGTAGCGGAAGGCAGTGATGCGGAACTCAACGACACTGTAAATACGCAGCCTCTCATGCTGACAGCCGGAGTGGCGGTGTATCGCGCCTGGCAAAGCTTGAATGCTCCGACACCGGCATTGCTGGCTGGTCACAGCCTCGGCGAATACACCGCGCTGGTGGTAGGTGGAGCGCTTAAATTTATTGATGCTTTGCCACTGGTGCGTTATCGAGCTGAATGTATGCAAGAAGCCGTGCCGAAAGGCGTAGGAGGCATCGCTGCAATTCTTGGGTTGGATGATGAAAGCGTGCTTAAGGTGTGTCTTGAAGCTGCTCAAGACGAAGTGTTGGAAGCCGTTAATTTCAACTCGCCTGGACAGGTAGTGATTGCCGGCAACCGTGCGGCGGTGGAACGCGGCATGGAGTTGGCCAAAATCAAAGGTGCGAAACGCGCGCTGATGCTGCCGATGAGCGTACCATCACATTGCAGTCTGTTGCGTGGCGCGGCGGAATTGTTGCGTGTGAGCTTGAATGGCGTGACGATGCAAGCTCCCTCCATCCCAGTACTGCACAATGCCGATGTAAAAAGCTATGTGGATGTACCTTCTATTAAAGATGCTCTCGTACGTCAGTTGTATTCGCCGGTACGTTGGGTGGAAACCGTGCAATATTTCGGTCAAAAACTTATTACACATAACGTCGAATGTGCACCCGGCAAAGTGCTGATGGCCCTGAACAAACGCATTGACACCAACCAACAGGCATTGGGACTGAGCGATGGCATAACCTTGAAATCCGCATGGGCAGCATTGACAATACAACCGGAGGATGAATGAGTTTGCAAGGACAAATCGCATTGGTAACCGGCGCCAGTCGTGGCATCGGACAGGGCATTGTATTGGAGCTAGGCAGACAGGGGGCAACCGTGATCGGCACCGCAACCACCAAAAATGGGGCGCAAAAGATTAGTGACTATTTGGCGGTAGCTGGCATCAAGGGCTGTGGCGTGGCGCTTAACGTCAATGATGCCGTACAAATTGATCAGATTATCAGCGATACTCGAAATCAATATGGTGAAATTTCTATTTTGGTCAATAACGCGGGCATTACCCGCGACAACCTGCTAGCACGCATGACCGATGAGGAATGGGACGACGTCATATCGACCAACCTGAAATCTATATTCCGAATGAGTCGCGCCGTGTTGCGAGCCATGATGAAGGCGCGCCATGGCCGCATTATCAATATTTCCTCGGTGATAGGCAGCATGGGCAACGCGGGACAAACCAATTACGCCGCCTCCAAGGCTGGCATCATGGGTTTCAGCAAATCGCTGGCCCGCGAAATTGGTAGTCGAAACATCACCGTAAATTGCATCGCACCAGGTTTTATCGCTACCGATATGACCGACGCATTGTCGCAACTACAGCGCGACAAGCTGGTTGAGCATGTGCCATTAAAACGCTTGGGGCAAGTGGCCGATGTTGCTGCCAGCGTAGCCTTCCTTGCCGGCCCAGGAGCGGCTTACATAACCGGCGCGACCTTACATGTGAATGGTGGACTGTACATGGAGTGAAGTAGTTTGTTTCTTTTGCAGGTAGTGGTTCAGCTTGAAATTAATTAGTTTGTGTCACAAATTGTTACATAGGTGGGGAATTGTGTTCACATTATGAAGTCATACAACCTATATTTTGCGGTAATTATCAGTTGTGAAAAAAATACATTACCGACAGGCAGCTATTGACATGTAACTTGATTAAACGTGAGAATGTGACGACTATGGGCGAAAAAATCAAACAATTTGTTATGGATGTCACATCTGGCTTCAGTCAGGCTATGGTCATTTCTCCTGATCGCGCATATATTCGGCCTTCTAAAAGCTCTTTTCAAAATGATTCTATCAATTTGCATAAAGACGCTAAAAAAGTTGGTAATGATTTAAAAATACAAATAAAACAATATACGCATGGGAAATCGTAATACCAATGCTAGGGTCACGCATCGAAAAGATGGGGACAAAGAATTAACCCTATCAGAGCAAGAAACCGACAGTCCTATTATCCCAGTTGCTCAATTAGAACGACTCCAGTCATTTAAACCGGATGCCGTCGATTGGGTTATATCTCAAACTCAAATTGAAGCAGATCATCGTCGCAAAGAAACATCGCGAATAAATGGTTTCATCTTTATTGAACACTTAATTGGCCAAATTTTTGCGCTAATTATTGGGTTGGTCGGAATTGTTTGTGGCTCTTGGGTTGCCTACAAGGGTGAGCCAGCGGCAGGTGGGACAATAGCGTCTATTGCTATAGGTGGATTGGCTGTTGTATTTTTAACTGGAAGAAAAAAACCTCAGTAATTTAAGATTTTTTCTTGTAACTTCCACGCTTCAAGGAATCACGGATTCAAGTTCGAAGTGCAACAGCCAGCGGTTGCTTGGTGTAGCGTAATTCCACCCAGCAGGTACTTCCGAGCGCAACGCATGATGATCTGTTGTTCGAAGTGTCGTCCCATGCACAACCCCTCCATTTTCTTAACTTTTCTTTTTAACTTTGCCATCACTATTTTCCGGCAGTTGAAAAAGATGTCAGCATGAATCGATTTTGAAATTGTTAGCATCAAGGTCATCACTCTGTTTACTATAAAACAAACGTTTGATACACTTGTTTGCTTATTTTTTTAGAAAAAATGGAATGACCATGATCACCGTAGCGTCCGATAGTAGCCTACCCTGCTCCAAGCATTGTATCGTTGAGCAAATATCTACATGATTACGGAAACAAAAAATAGTTTGATTGAGCAGACACGCGAACGCTTGCTTGCGGCCGCTCGTGTGGTTTTCTCGGAAAATGGTTTTCA
>JANMWF010000150.1:0-1846 GCA_031393845.1 Nitrosomonadales bacterium
GTGTAATTTTCTGAAGCGATCAGCTCAATATGATCTTCCTGACGGCGATTTTCATCCTGAATTGCTGCCCATAATTCGGGGTCGGTATGAGCAATAGTGTTTTTGCTAGAGAACATGACGGATTTCCAATAGGTCAGTGAAGGGGGAAAGTGTACATTTTATCACGTTGGCCGGGAACAAACTTGCTACAGCCACATGGGCGCATGCGCTATAAAGTTTACATCGCCACGTCAGACTTACGTCCCGCCAGCAAGCAATGAAAAGACTGCGGCTTGCCTTGTTAAACTGCGTTGAATCAAGTCTCGCTTTCCACTACTTTGTAAGGATCAACATACCCTAATTTTGCCAGCAACGTAGTTTCCAGTGCTTCCATTGTGGCGGCATCCTGCTCGTTTTCGTGGTCATACCCTTGTAAATGCAGGGTGGCATGAAGGGCGAGGTGAGCGTAATGGGCTCGCAAATCCTTGCGTTGCTCGCGCGCTTCCTGTTCCACCACCGGCGCGCAGATCACGATATCGCCATACAGTAATTCGACAGTATCAGACTGCTGACCGGTATCTTCGTATGCAAACGTAAGTACGTTAGTAGCGTAGTCCTTGCCGCGAAATTTTTTGTTTAGCGCACGCCCTTCTATTTCATCTACGATACGTAGCACGATTTGCACATCGCGCTGCAATGCAGCCTTGATCCAACGGCGGAACTCCTGCCGAGTGGGCAGATTCATCCCCCCGACCGCATACTGCACCGACAGGGATAATTTATGCGCAACCATAGTCCTCAATTCAAAACCAAGTTATTGAACAACGTTTTTATGCGCTCGAAGCACGGAAACCCTGCAGGCGGCATCATCCGAAAGCCAAGCGAGAAATTCAGCCTCGTTGCGCGAATATTCCCCCCAGCCTGCGGAGCCGAGGATTGTGTTTAAGCCTTCTCTGATTCCACTGTGTGATTATACGGTTGTCGCATATAGCTGGGTAGTTCAAATTAATTCACAATCGCTGCACTAAGTCTGCATATTGAGTGCGCATACATGCAAAACGCTACAATAGATCCCTCAATATAAACAGCTGCCACTATGAAATTGATCTTGGGTATTGAAAGCTCTTGCGATGAAACCGGTGTCGCCTTGTATCACATCGAGCGTGGATTGCTGGCTCATGCACTGCATACCCAAGTGGCCATGCATAATGAATACGGCGGCGTGGTGCCGGAACTGGCGTCACGCGATCACATCCATCGCATGCTCCCCTTGATACGCTTGGTAGCAGATGAAGCCGAGTGTCGCCTGCACGATGTGGACGCCATCGCTTATACCCAAGGCCCCGGTTTGTCTGGTGCACTATTAGTAGGCGCAAGTATTGCTTGTTCGTTGGCGTACTCACTGAATATTCCTGCCATTGGCATCCACCATCTGGAAGGGCATTTGTTATCCCCTCTGTTATCCGATCCCACACTGAAATTCCCGTTCATCGCGCTATTGGTTTCCGGCGGACATACCCAACTCATGCGCGTGGATGGTGTAGGCAAATATACTTTACTAGGGGAGACATTGGACGATGCCGCTGGTGAAGCTTTCGATAAGAGTGCCAAGCTGCTTGGCCTATGCTACCCGGGAGGCCCCGAACTGGCTAAGCTGGCTAATCAAGGTCGGCCCGGTCGATTCCGTTTGCCGCGCCCCATGCAAAATAGCGGTAATTTGGATTTTAGCTTCAGCGGGCTGAAGACTGCTGTGTTAACCTTGACTCGTCAACCCACACTGGATGAAGAAACCCGTGCCGACATTGCTTATGCAGCGCAAGAAGCAATCGTAGAAGTGCTGATCACCAAATCCCTGGCTGCACTAAAA